>MVQR01000225.1 GCA_002067815.1 Syntrophus sp. PtaB.Bin001
ATATCCCGGCTCTGGTCCACGTAGGCCAATGTTACCGTGTCTCCGATGCGCAGCGTTCCGCTGTCGGGCGTTTCCTGGCCAGTGATCATCCGAAATAGGGTGGTCTTGCCCGCCCCGTTCGGGCCGATGACGCCGACGATTCCACCCGGCGGCAGGGCGAAGGACAGATCGTCGATGAGGACCCGTTCGCCAAAGGCCTTCCCGAGATGTTCCGCCTCGATGACGACCTTTCCCAGACGCGGTCCCGGCGGGATATAGATTTCCAACTCGCCGCCCCGCTTTTCCCCTTCCTGGCCGAGGAGCGATTCATAGGCGGAAATACGCGCCTTTGATTTGGCGTGGCGGCCCTTGGGGCTCATCCGTATCCATTCCAGTTCCCTCTCCAGGGTTTTCTGCCGCTCCGTCTCCTTTTTCTCCTCGTTTCGCAGCCGATTCTGCTTCTGCTCCAGCCAGGACGAGTAGTTTCCCTTCCAGGGGATTCCCTCACCCCGGTCCAGTTCCAGAATCCATTCAGCAACGTTGTCCAGAAAGTAGCGATCGTGAGTGACGGCGATGATCGTTCCCGCATAGTTTTTCAGATGGTGCTCCAGCCAGGCCACGGTTTCGGCGTCCAGATGGTTGGTGGGCTCGTCGAGGAGCAGGATGTCCGGCTTCTGCAGGAGGAGGCGGCAAAGCGCCACCCGCCGCCGCTCGCCGCCGGAGAGAACTTTTACGGGCGTGTCTCCCGCCGGGCAGCGCAGGGCATCCATAGCCATTTCCAGGCGAGCGTCGAGGTCCCAGGCATCCAAAGCGTCCAACTGCTCCTGGACTTCCGCCTGCCGTTCGCAAAGGCGGGTCATTTCCTCGTCGTCCATGGGCTCGGCGAACTGCTCACTGATCCGGTTGTATTCCGCCAGGAGGTCCACCGTTTTCTGAACGCCCTGTTCCACAATCTCCCGAACGGTCAGGCTGTCGTCCAGTTGTGGCTCCTGTTCCAGAAAACCGATGGAATATCCCGGCGAGGGGATCGTCTTGCCGTTGTAAGAACTATCGACCCCGGCGAGGATACGCAGCAGGGAACTCTTCCCCGAGCCGTTCAATCCGAGGACGCCGATCTTGGCGCCGTAAAAATAGGACAGGGAGATGTCCTTCAAAACCGGTTTCTTGTCGTAAACCTTGGTGACTCCGATCATGGAGTAAATTACTTTGTGTGGATCATTGCTCATGAGCGAATTCCTTCCTCCTGCGAAATATTATTAGGACTTCATCATATATATAAAATGATGGGACGGAATGCGACTAATTTGATTTGCGGAATATTAAAGCTGGGCGCCGAAATACATGGCCGTCCGGTCAACGGTCAGTCCCAGGCGGGAGTGAATCAATTCGCGGCGTCCGGGATTGAAGGGGTGATAGATCAGTTGAAAATCCGTGAGGGAAATGTCGATACGGGGTAGAAGGGCCAGTGCCTGCCGCTTGTTTGCCGCCAGATGAAACAGCGTCACTCGGATTCCTTCCAGGGCTTCGCTGATTGGCATTGTTACCGGGTAAACGGTTCCTGTTGGGAGTTCATCGGGCGTTTCGCCGGAAGGCTGTAAGACCGTCATCTGTTGAGACCAGCGGAGAAACTGAACCGCTTGAATCTTGAATGCCGGCGACCAGAAAAACAGCGGCGTTCGTTCCAGTTCCGGGGTAATCGCCCGGGGGAGATTGGCGAGCCGGATCAAATCAGCCTTGCTGGCCAGCTCCGTACCTTCGATGCGGACGTTCATCCGCCAGAAGGGAAGATAATGGCGGGCTTCCGGGCCGTCCGTCAAGGTTGCAAAGGAAACTCTCTCCAGGCTGGTTTCCCGGCATTGCCAGAGGGATCGGCAATTTCGGCAGAGAAGAACCAGTGCTCCTTTCTCGCCTTCTAGGTTCCAGCCGCAATGGGGGCAGAGTGTCGAGACGAAGGAAACCTGCCACGGCTTTTCTTCCCGGGCGCTTTGGACGATCGCTTCAGCCGTGCCGGGAATCGTCGACAGGGGCCTTTTCAGGACGGCGTCATAAAGAAGGCCCTGACGGAAATAGACGGGGGTAAATATCTGGCTGACGGTTTCTCCGATGAAGGCCTGCATCGGCGGATTTTCTCCGCTCTGTGAAATAATCAAAGGAAGGAGATCCTGCACTGTCCGGTCCGATTTCAGGAAATGGCCCGAGACCTGGGGGGTGACGAAGCGGAGCTTCATCGCCTGGGGACGGAGGCCGAGGGAGAACGGCAATCCTTTTTGTCGTAAGGATAAAAGATTAGTATCGGTAAAACGATTTGTCACACCGGAGAGCTGTAAGAGAAAGGTGAACCCCTTAATACGCCAGTAGGGGATGAAGTACAGCTCTTCATTAAGCCCTTGTGCGGCGGGGAGAAGATACCGGAATGCGCTTTCCGCCACGAGATACACGCTTGTCCGGCAGTAGGGACAGGCCGCCAGCCGGTCCGTTTCTTCCAGCTGAAGCGGCGCGCCGCACTGCGGGCAGGAGTATTCGATCGACCAGTTAGAGGCGTTCACCGCATCGGCCGCAATAAGTAGAGGAAGAGGGGTTCGCCGTTCCGCACTTGGAGCAGTTCTTTGTATCCGGGACGTTTACGGCGGCACCGCAGGCTGCACAGAATTTGGCTCCTTCGGGCAGGGATGCCCCGCAGGCCGAACATACCGATCCGGCCGGAAGCGGGCGGCCACAGTGCGGGCAGAACTTGGCTTCCGTAGGAACGGGTTTGGCGCAGGCCGGACAGCTTCCCGAAACCGTGGACTCAACCCGGGAAGAGGGAGCAGCGGAGGAGGTCCGAAAGGCTTCGGCAAGCATGCCCGGCATCATCAAACCAACGCCCATGCCCATGCCCGCTCCGGCTTCGCCTTGCGATGAGGAGGCGTTTTCCATGGCCATGGCCGCTTTCATTTTCATTAGGGAATTCAAATCGTCAAAAACGCCGAGGCGGCTCTTATCATCGATGGCCTTTTGAACGTCGGGTGGCGGGGTAATAGCGTTGATGAAGAGTTCCACGAGACTCAATCCGAAACGGGAAAACTGTTCCTGGAGCAGATTGCGCAGATCTTCCGACATTTCCTGGTAACGGGCGGGGAGATTGAAAATCGTGTCAATATGTTCGCCCATGAAGTCATTGAAATGAGAGACGATGACGGAATTGAGATATTCTTCGATCTCTTCCGTGGTGTATATGCCCTGGGTGCCGACCAGCTCATTGATGAAAAGAAGCGGATCAATAATTCGGATATTGAACATGCCGAAGGCGCGCAGGCGGATGAGACCAAGTTCGGAATCCCGGAAGGCGGCCGGATCACGAGTGCCCCATTTCAAGTTGGGGAAAACCTTCATGTTGGTGAAAAAGACCTCTGCCCGCAGCGGGCTTTTCATTCCCCAGGGGATGCTCAGGATTTTTGTGATGATGGGCAGGTTGTTCGTTCGCAGGGTATGACGACCCGGTCCGAGAACGTCGCAGGCCTTACCGTTATAAAAGAAGACTGCCTTTTGACTTTCCCTGACGGTCAACTGGGCGCCCCACTTGATTTCCCCCGAGCCCATCTCCGGTATCCTATGGACCAGTTCCCTTCCGGATTCATCAAACCATTCAATAACTTCCAGAAATACAAGATTGTCCGTTCCCATGCCGATGATCCCTCTAAATTGAAATTTAACAACAGATGGAAGATCGATTTGCACTAAATGTGCCCTTGCAACCGGCAAGCCTGTAAATAATCACAGACGGCAGATTTTCCAAAAACTTAAGATATTTCAGCCAGGATCGGGTAAGGCAACGTATAGTCAAGAAGATAACAGGCTATTGTGATTTGGTCTTTAATAATGTAAAGCCGATATGAAATTCTTGCTAAGGTCGAAAGCAGTTGGAACGGAAAAAAGAGGGAGAAAGCGTGAAGAAAACAGAGGCGACGAGGAATCAGGATACGACTGACCTGACCCTCTTTGTCCGCACGTCGGATGAGGAAATCGCCCGCTGGAACCGGCAGCGGATCGTCGATGCCCTGATTCGGGAAACGGATATCGACGGAAATACGGCCGAAGAGGTCAGCCGCGAAGTGGAGAAGCAGATCATGAGTTCGGGTATCGGCCTGCTGACGACCGCCCTGATCCGCGAACTGGTGGATGCGAAGCTCATTGAACGGGGGCTGGAACGCGCCCGGGGAATGCACGCCCGCCTGGGATTCCCTCTTTATGACGTCGGTCAACTCATCCTTCACCCCAACCGGGGAAATGCCAATCTTCCCCACAATCCGGAAGCCACCAACCTTATTCTTGCGGAAGGCATCAAGCGGGCCTATGGCCTTCACGACGTGTTTTCTCCGGATGTAGGCGATGCCCATGCCGCGGGCGATCTTCATATCCATGCCCTCGGATAC
>MVQR01000226.1 GCA_002067815.1 Syntrophus sp. PtaB.Bin001
GGCATGGTGGGCCTCGTCATTGAAAACCATGATGGGCGCCCTTTCGTAGAGGTCTTGAAGGACCCGGCGGGCGAAAGCGTCGGGGCTTTCCTCTCCCTTGTCCACGACGATATAGCTCCGGCCGCCTTCCTGATGAGGAGATTCGGGGGCGAAACGGTGCCAGTTGGTGACCAGGACCTTCCCGGAATTGATGAGCGAACGGAGTTGCGAGGGGACGAGATCGAATTCGTCGTAATAATTGCCTTCCGGATTGTCGGGGCGTAGGACCTGGAGGCGTTCCTTGATCGTCAGATTCGGGCAGACAACGAGAGCTGCCGAAGGAAATCGTTCATCGCCGGGAACACGCCCCCGATTCGCGAAGGCCCAAACGATCAGCATGGCCATGACCACCGTCTTGCCGCTTCCCGTGGCCATCTTGCAGCCGTATCGCAGAAGGGGGGCCAGGCCGGCCTCGTTGGGGCGGTCGATCAAGGTCGGAAATACAGTCAACCGTCCCTGCCTGTTGAATGAAGGTCTTTCGCCCTTGCATAGGCATTCGTAATCTTCAAAGTTGAGGTTTGGCTTCCAACGCGTCTTTTTCCCAGATTCCAGAATTTCCGTAAGGTAGATGACCGTTTCAACGGCTTCCTGCTGACAGAAAAAGAGCCGCCGAGGCCGGTCAGTCCGTTTCCAATGCTCCAGAAGCTGCTTCGTTACCGGAGTTGCCCCGGCATAATTCATCGAGCGCCAGCGTTTCACGTCTTCCCGCAGGAGATTGACCAGAGGCAGGTCGTCGCGTTCCTCCTCTGCCATGAAGGCGAACTCTTTCTGAGCGGAGCCGGTCCGTTCCGTCTTGTACCAGTAACTTGCCGGGCGTCTCCCCGGCATGCGCGAGGCCGCGCCGGTCTCCGTGTCGTAGACCCAGTGGGCGGATGGTTCATCGAAGGGGCTGCACAGTATGGGTTCATCGACGGGCTGGATGGGGATGTCGGTCTGCTCAGGCGCTTTCATAGGGCCCTCCTGCGTTCAGGCGATGGACTGCCATGACTTCATTGCCCCGCGGATCGATCACCTTGACTGCCGCCCGGGAATACCTGCCCTTAGGAAAGGGCAGCGAGACCGTTCCGCTCAGGGCGGCAAAGCGGCCTTCATCGAGAACTCCCTTGAGGGCGCGGCCGATTTTTCCCCAAGCGGACTTGTCGGGGAAAAAAGCCTGGGTGATGCAGAATGTCCGGCCGTCATAGTCGGCATCCAGGAACCAGGCGGCGACCTTGTCTGCCCGAGTGGGCAGGATCGTGTTATTGACCGGATCATAGATGTCCACGCCATCCATCTCAATTATGAACTCATCATCCTTTGTGGGGATTAGCCGGGTCCGCGGACTTCCGAAGACCGTGAAGAGCTGGCTTCCCGGAGTCTCTTTCAGAAGGTTTCCCATGTTAACGTCCGGGCTGATGTGGGCCAGATGGCAGCGGATGTTGGGATTCGGATCTTCCTGGATAATCGCCTGAGCGGCGGCATCGAAGGAAAAACCCGCAAAGACGAGATCCTGAAAACCCCGGCGGGCGGCGACAGGGAGGGCCTGCTCCACCTGCCAGGCCGTTACTGGGCCGAATTGCGGACCGAAGGAGACGGCCACCAGATGGGTTTCTCCGTCCTCCGTCCGCCACTCCCCTTCGGCGTGGATGAACTCGAATGAGCAGGCATCCAGGCGGGTGAAGGAAAGCACTTTATTGTCAGGAAAACGGATTCCGTCTGCTTGAAGAAGACGGCGCATCTTGTCCAGATGGGCCTCGGCATTGACCGCCTCTCCGTAACCGTTTGCTTCTTCAAAGGAGCCCAGCTCCTCCTCCGGGCTGCCGCCGATGGGGCTTGGTTCCGTCAGGGACTCCTCGGCGGGCATTACAGCTTCCATTGAGAAAGGTCCGGAAACCCTGGCAATGTTGCGGATCACCTCGGGCTGATCGACCAGTTCCTCCTGGTCGGCATGAGCGGCGATGCAGGCGTTGACCTCGTCCATCTTGGCCCGCCAGGCCAGGCGGTAGGCCGTCAGGGCATTTTTCAGAGCTTCCGGCCAATCGGGGTCCGTATCGAAGGGTACTTCCCAGGCCTTCCATTCCTTTTTCGGAAGATTCCAACGCCTCCGGTCCGCGTCGGTCACGGCCTTTCTGCCCTCCGTCCGTTCCTTGGCAGCCAGTTTCGCCTGCAGCTTCTCCCGGATCGCGGGCGTGACGGCAGCCAGCGCAGCGTTCAGGCCGGCGAGTCTTTCGTCCAGGATTGGCTGATGGCGGGCGAAGATGCCGTCCAGGGCGGTATTCTGGGCAATGCTCTTGAGGGTGATGTGCGGGACGGTCTTGTAGAGAAAACCCTTCTGCGGGTTGGCCGACGGTATCGTTTCCCCTTTTTCGATCAATTCTGCGCAGTTTTCCGTCGGCGCGGCGGAATCCTCCCGGACCCTGTAAAAGGGAAAGGTGGCCGTCAGAAGACGCTGCCGTGCCAAGGCCAGGGCGACGCGGCTCGTGTCGATGGTGATCCATCGACGGCCCCATTGCTCCGCCACATAGGCCGTCGTCCCGCTCCCGCAGGTCGGATCGAGAACCAGATCGCCAGGGTCGGTGGTCATGAGGAGGCAACGTTGAATAACTTTTGTAGTTGTCTGAACGACATATTTTTTATCTTGCTCTGCTGTACCCATCGTGTCAGCCCAGAGATTTCCAATTGATGTTGCCGGGAAATCAGTTAACAACATCTTGTAATTTACGAAATCTCTTGTTGAAAGTAGCCGTCCACTACCGATCAAGCGATTCATACCAATAAGATTTGTTTTCCAACCTCCTTTAGTAGCTTTAAGTTTACGACCTTCAAATTCAAACTCGAATGTTGTTGATTCGCTTGGAGTTTGAGATGTGAGTGGACCGCCGAGAAAAACGTTGCTCTTGTCCGGGATTAAAGATGGGTCATTAATTTCTTTACCCAAGAGAGGTCTTATTTCGCCGGATGACAATTCGACTCTGGAATATCGTTCACCTGAACCTTCGCCAACTTTCTTATCTAGAAACAATGCTTTGTATTTTACTTGAGAGCGATCTTTAGCATACCAAAGTATATAATCGGAGACATTGTCAATTAACTCCTCGCCCATGCCCCCTGTTTTCTTGACGGTAATAACAGAGACAAACGATTCCGGTTGGAATATTTCATCAAGAACTGCACGCACCCGGTGCAGATTCTCGTCGGATATCTGCACAAAGATGCTTCCCGAATCGGCCAGAAGTTCCTTGCAGAGGATGAGACGATCCCGGAGGTAGGCGAGGTAGGAGTGGACGCCCAACGTCCAGGTGTCCCGGTAGGCCTTGACCATTTCCGGCTCGCGGGTAAGGTCGCTTTCCCTGTCTTTCACGTCTCTTTTCCCGATCTCGGGCTGGAAATTGGAGGCGAACTTGATGCCGTAGGGCGGGTCCATATAGATAGTCTGGACCTTGCCGGCCAGGTCTTCCCGGCGGGCAAGGCTCGCCATGACCGAGAGGGAGTCGCCCAGGATCATCCGGTTCGACCAGTCCACGTCGTGGCGGTAGAACTGGACGGCCTTCGAATATTCCATCTGAGGATCGGCAAAAAGGTCCCGCTGAACATCCTGCCGGGCGATGACCCTGAGGATGGCCTGGGCGCTGATCCGCTCATGAATATGCAGGGCCACGGGATCGACCTCGAAGGCCTTCCTTTCCCGTTTCCCCGACCATTCGAGCCACGGTTCGCGGTTCCGCAGGGCTGATGCCAGCAGCTCGATTTCCTCGGAATTCAAGGGACGCCGGCGGGCCTGTTCCAGGAGTTCGGGCAATTTGTCCGACTCGCCCGTGGCGTCGAAACGCAGGACCGGCGGCAGGTGGGGATCGTAAAAGTATTGAATTTTTGGCTTTTCCTGGACCCGGCCCTGGGCGGCGAGTCCCGCCGGGGGGATGTTCTTCCGCTTTGCCTCTTCATGGCGATAATCCAGGGCTGCGGTTTCCACGATAGGTGATTTAGTCGATTTCTTCCTTGCCATCAGCTTCCTCCATTGATGAACAGGGTGAGAGATGCTTTTGCAAAAGGGATAGGATACCAGAGGATACGACGGGCAAGACCGTATCAGAATAGCGCAGCAGATTCAACGCAAATCTATGTCATATATAGCCGGTGTCCTGATTTAAAACCGTCGCACTGAGAATTTTTTGCATATGCCTTTGCCCGATATTTTCTGGTATCATAAAGTGAAATACACCGGCAGGAGGCAGCATGGATATCCTGGCACAGGAACCTTTCATCCGCGGCGGGTCTTTCGTTCTAGTCTTTGCCGCTATGGCCTTTGCGGAAAGACGCAGACCCAGGCGCAGCCTGTCCGTGTCGAAAAGGGGGAGATGGT
>MVQR01000227.1 GCA_002067815.1 Syntrophus sp. PtaB.Bin001
CTTTTTGTTCCCCTGGTGGAGGAAGGATGGCTCGATCATCCCGTTACCCGTCTTACTGTTCAGGAATACCTTAGGCCCGTGCTGGCCGAACACATCGATACGCTGGTTTTAGGCTGCACCCATTATCCTCTGCTTAAGGCGCTTCTGCAGGATGTCGTCGGCCCGGATATCCATCTGGTCGATTCCGCTGAAGCAATGGCCGATGCGACAGCCGACCTCCTCCAGGCCCGGCGTCTTACCAATTCCGAAAGAGTTCCACCGGAATACCGCTTTTATGTGACTGACGTTCCTCTTCGATTTCAGCAGATTGGGGAGCGTTTTCTCGGCCGTTCCCTGATCGGTGTCGAAAGGGTCCAGCTGTAAAATCCGTTATATTCAGAAATAGGAGAAGAAACGTGGTCCATTCCGCAGTCAAGACGGTCTTTGTCGTTATTTCATCGGTATTGCTTTTGCTGGCTGTTTCTTGGGGGGAATGTTTTTGTGCCGACATCTCGACCGACGATATAGCAGCGGCTATCCAGAAGCGGATTAAAACCGCGAAAAGCCGGACATACGGCCTTTGCTGCGATTCGGGAGAAAGGCTTTATTTCCCTGCAGAGGTGAGAATATTCTATAGCCGACGAGGATTCAGCCCGGCATGGACCGATTCCGAAGGCCCCCTGTCCGTTTCAAACTCCCTGTTGAAGATTCTTCGAAATGCATCCCGCCACGGTCTGCGGCCGGAAGATTATCATCTCGCTTCCATAGAAGAATTGCTTTCCGGGACAAAGTGGAAAATTTTCGGTGGAAGTCCGCTTTCTGCCGAAAGCAGCACGGACCTGGAGTTTCTTCTAACTGACGCTTTTTTCCTTTATGCTTCCCATCTGGCCTCCGGCAAGGTTAAAGAGGAAAAGAATAAGGCCTGGTTTCTCCGGGAGCGGGCGGTTCCCGATCTGACAAGGGCGGTCGAACAGGCCCTGGAGCCGAAGCAGATGGAAGCAGTCCTGGAAAGCATTGCCCCTTACAGCTTGTCTTATGTGCGCCTGGTAGCCGCCCTCCGGAAATATCGGGAAATCGACCGTAAGGGAGGATGGCCGATTGTGCCGGCCGGCGCCGCCATGAAAAAGGGAACCAGCAGTGAGCGCGTTTCTCTGTTGCGGGAGCGCCTCAGAATTTCCGGAGAACTTCCCAAAAACATGGATTTCGGGGAAAAGGAACTGTTCGATGACTCTCTCGAAAAGGCCGTCAAGGATTTCCAGGAGAGTCATGGAATCAATGTCGACGGCATCGTCGGGACAAGCACATTGGAGGCTTTGAACGTCACCGCAGCCGAACGTATCCGCCAGATCGAAGTCAATCTGGAACGCCTGCGCTGGATGCCTGAAGACCTCGGCCGCGATATGCTGGTGATTGTGAATATCCCGGAATTCCGGTTGAGGGTTGTTGAAGACGGAAATGAGAAGCTGTCCAGCAAGATCGTGGTGGGAAAATATGGCGGAAACACGCCGGTCTTCAACAGCAGCATAAAAAGCATTATTGTAAACCCCTACTGGTCCGTTCCGCATAACATAGCCGCCGAGGAAGTCCTGCCTCTGATCAAGAAATCTCCGGAATACCTGCCCTACAAGGGCATGAAAGTGCTCTCAGGTACAAGAATCGTTCATCCCTGGACGGTCGACTGGGAGAAGGTTACCGCCCAAAACTTCAAATTCCAGCTCCGTCAGGATCCCGGTCCGAGAAATCCTCTTGGCCGGATTAAATTTAACTTCCCCAATCCCTTTGATGTTTACCTCCATGACACCCCGGACCGCCGCCTCTTTGAATGGGAGGAGCGAAACTTCAGCCACGGTTGCATCCGTGTTGAAAATCCCACCGAGCTGGCTGTTGTCCTTCTTGGGAAAGATCCGGAAAAATCAAGAAAACAGATACTGTCCGCTACTGATACCGGCAAGGAGACGGTTTTCCCTCTTGCCAAACCTGTCGGAATCTATGTCATTTACTTTACGGCATGGGTAGATGACGCTGGAAAGCTTCAGTTCCGCAAGGACATATACAACCATGACGCGCCTGTCCGGGCCGTCCTGGAAAGACCGGTTTTGCCTTCTGATCAAAAGACGGGGAGATGAAGCAGGATATTCCCTGTTTCGTTGCCGGAAGGGAACGTTCCCCGGCCTATGACCCGGATCATGGCCTTCGAGTTTCAGATCAACCTGACGGATATATACATCGCCGCCTTGTCGGTAGTTTTCCGGTTTATTACCGATACCGACTCGGACAGCCGGGCATCTCCGGCTGACGCCATCCATTCTTCCCTGGCGGCCACATTGATCATGGTGCTTTTCCAGAGAGGACCGGGCCGGCTTCTCGCTTTCATGATCATCGATGCGGCAAACATTCCGGCAAAACTGAAACCCTTTGTCCGTTCCTTCATCCATGTCTATACCGTCGGGCTGTTTTTTCATTATCTACTCATCAACTGCAACGCCATCCTGCGCTTCTGCGACTGCGTCAGTTAATCACTGCGGACATTTGGCCCTTTTTTACATCGTCACCGTGATGTTGACAGCACGAAATGTTAAGCTTATAATGTCATTCAATTTTTAAGGATTCATCCCGATTTTTCCGATTGATATTTTTGTTTCTGCCGGACGCTTCCGTAGGCTTCTTATCGGAGACATTCCATGGTCCGATCCAAAGTATCTCACAAATTGGTCAAATCGCTGCTCGCAGAGGGGGGAATCACGGTAAACGGTTCCGACCCCTGGGATATTCAGGTGCACGATGAGCGCTTCTTTGACCGCGTGCTGCGGGAAAAGAACCTGGGACTGGGTGAGACCTATATGGATGGCTGGTGGGATTGTCGCCGGATAGATGAAATGATATGCCGTATCCTGAAGAACCGGCTGAATGTAAGAATTGCAGATGGTCTGAAAGCTCTCTTCTCCGATTTTTTTGCCCGGTTGTTCAACAGTCAGTCGAAACGTCGTTCACGAATCGTTGCCGATCGGCACTATGATTTGGGCAATGATCTCTTTTTTTCCTTTCTCGACCCTTATCGTCAATACAGCTGCGCTTACTTTAATGGTACGGATGATCTTGCTGAAGCCCAGAAATGCAAACTTGACCTCATATGCCGGAAAATGAATCTTCATCCCGGCGACGAGCTGCTGGATATCGGTTGCGGCTGGGGAGGACTGGCAAAATATGCGGCAGAACTTTATGATTGCCGCGTCACTGCAATAAATATTTCGCGGGAACAGATCGTTTTCGCGAAAGAGTGGTGCCGCAATCTCCCCGTTCGTATCCTTTACTGCGACTATCGCAATCTTCGGGGATCATTCGACAAGATCGTTTCCGTCGGCATGTTCGAACATGTAGGAAAAAAGAATTATCGGACCTTTATGGAATCAGTTCATCGGAGTTTGAAGAATGACGGGATATTTCTCCTGCATACCATCGGGGGAAACGAGTCCTGCGTTAGATGCGACAGCTGGTTCGATAAATACATTTTTCCCAACGGCAATATTCCCAGCATTGCTCAGATCAGCAAGGCGATGGAAGGTCTTTTTATCATGGAAGATTGGCACAATATGGGGCCCCATTATGAAAAGACTCTGCTGGCGTGGAACGACAATTTTCAGCGTTCTTGGCCGCGGCTTAAAAATCGGTACACGGAACGATTCAAAAGGATGTGGGAATATTACCTCCTCTGCTGTGCCGGCGCCTTCCGCGCCCGCTTGATTCAGCTCTGGCAGGTTGTTCTTACGAAGTATCATTCAACGCAGCCTGTCTGCCGGTTATGAAAAATTTTGAAGATTAGTTTAACTGTCTGCTGCGGAAAAGAACATGAAATCCGAAGAAAAGATCGTAAGTCATGATCATCATCATAAACCGATAGCCTGGGGAAAAAGACTGCTTGTAACCATGATTCTGAACCTACTTATCCCCATCGTGCAGATTATCGGCGGTTTGATAACGGGAAGCATGGCCCTCATCAGCGACGCGGTGCACAATCTCAGTGATTTCACGTCCCTTCTGATCAGTTACTTGGCATTTCGCATGGGGGACCGCCGGCCGACGGTTTCGCAAACCTTCGGCTATAAGCGGCTGGAGGTCCTGGCCGCACTTTTCAATGTGACCCTGCTTTACGGCGTATCAATATTTATTGCCATTGAAGGATGGCAGCGTTTGCTGAATCCTCAGCCGATCAAGGGATTCTGGGTGGTGCTGATAGCCTTTTTCGGCTTGCTGGGAAACGCCTTTTCGACAGTGTTGCTGCATGCCGGGGCAAAATCCAATATCAACATCCGCAGTGCCTTTCTGCATATGCTCTCCGATGCATTGACCTCCCTGGCCGTGGTCGTATTGGGAATAATCTGGCTTTACAAACCGTGGTA
>MVQR01000228.1 GCA_002067815.1 Syntrophus sp. PtaB.Bin001
TCGTGATTGGCAACCTTGATCAGATATTCCCCATATTGATTCTTGGCCAGGGGTTGGGCCAATTCCAGCAATTTTTCACTGGTTATATAACCCCGGCGGTGAGCGATTTCTTCCGGACAGGAAATCTTGAGTCCCTGCCGCTGTTCAATGGTTTCCACAAAATTGGATGCCTGCAGAAGCGATTCGTGAGAACCGGTATCCAGCCAGGCAAATCCCCGTCCCAGAGTTTCCACCCGCAATTGATTGCATTCGAGGTAACACCGATTCAGATCGGTAATCTCCAGTTCCCCCCGTGCCGATGGTTTCAGGCTCAGTGCAAAATCCACGACTTGCTCATCGTAGAAATACAGCCCTGTCACGGCGTAATTGGACTTGGGCTGCCGGGGTTTTTCCTCTAGACTGACGGCTTGTCCCGCTTTATCAAATTCCACCACGCCATATTTTTCGGGATCTTTCACCCAGTAGGCAAAAACCGTGGCCCCACTTGTCTGCATTGCAGCAGCTTCCAGTTTCTCCACCAGTCCGTGCCCGAAAAAAATGTTATCCCCCAGAATCAAAGCGCAGGAATCGCCGGCGATAAATTCTCTGCCTATGATAAAGGCCTGAGCCAGTCCATCAGGACTGGGTTGCACCGCATATTCAATCCGGATACCCCACTGGCTTCCGTCATGCAACTGGGACTGAAACAGCGGCCTGTCCTGCGGCGTGGTAATCACCAGTATATTATCGATCCCGGCAAGCATCAGCGTGCACAGGGGATAGTAAATCATGGGTTTATCGTAAACCGGCATCAGCTGTTTACTGACCGCCTGGGTCAGCGGATAAAGGCGAGTCCCTGACCCACCCGCCAGAATGATCCCTTTCTTGATCATATTTTACCTCCGGAACTCACTTAAACTTGCAGAAAGCGATTCCCCAATTTTATCTTCCGAATAAAATTCACGATACCAGGCCACAAAGCGGCGCAGACCGTTTTCAATCGGTGTCGCCGGCTGGAAGCCCACATCCCTTACCAGGTCATCGACATCGGCATAGGTGGCCGGCACATCGCCGGCCTGGAGGGGCAGCAGATTTTTTTTGGCTTTTTTCCCAAGGCATTCCTCCAACACCTCGATAAAATGCATCAACTCCACAGGATTGTTGTTGCCGATGTTGTAAATTCTGTACGGCGCATAGCTCGTCCCGGGATCAGGATTGTTGCCGTCCCAAAGCGGATTGGCCGGTGGAATCCGGTCCATTACCCGTTCCATCCCCTCAACGATATCATCGATGAAGGTAAAATCCCGCTGCATTTTTCCGTGGTTGTAGATATCGATAGTCCGGCCTTCGACAATCGCCTTGGTAAAGAGGAAATAAGCCATGTCGGGACGCCCCCAGGGCCCATAAACAGTGAAAAAACGAAGACCGGTACAGGGTATATTATAAAGGGCGGCATATGAATGTGCCATCAACTCATCGGCTTTCTTGGTAGCGGCATAGAGGGAAACAGGATGATCCACATTGTGATGGACGGAAAAGGGCATTTTTGTATTGGCGCCGTAGACGGAACTTGAGGAGGCAAAAACCAGATGTTTAACACCGGAATGGCGGCATCCTTCGAGGATGTTGATAAAACCGACGATATTACTGTCGATGTAAGCATAGGGATTAGTCAGAGAATAGCGTACCCCGGCCTGCGCCGCCAGATTGACCACTACGTCAAATTTTTCTTCAGCAAAGAGGCGCTGCAGCCTTTCCCGTTCCTCCAGTCCCATCCTGAGAAACCGGAAGTTGCTCAGGGGCATCAAACGGGCAAGCCGGGCTTCTTTTAAACGGACATCGTAATAGTTGTTCAGGTTGTCCAGCCCCACGACCTCATTTGCAGCTGCCAGCAGTCTTCCTGCCAGATGAAAACCAATGAAACCGGCAGCACCGGTGACGAGGATCTTTCTCATAGACTTCTCACCTGATCCTTAAGCCGTTTGATGTGACCGCGGCCCAACCCTTTGACTTCACAGCCGAGGAAAAGAAGGCGGCGAATCTTTTCATCATCCAGAATACCAAAGCAATCCACAATGGCAAAAGGTTTTCCCACCATAGCCAGCAGGTCGTCCGGTTCCAGGTTCAGGTAAGCCTTGTGACGAACAGCCAGGACTACCGCATCGGCGCCTTTCACAACCTCCCTCAAATCCTGCTGAATGCGCAGTTCCGTCAGTTTTTCCTGATTGCGGAAAAAACGAGCCCAAGATTTGCCCGCTTCGGGATAGGTATCTTGTTTTTCAAATTCCCACCAGTGTTGAACATAGGGATCATGTACCGATATCTCCCCGCCCATTTCCGTCAGTTTCCGCACCAGCATCTCCGATCCGCTGTAGCGGGTATCGCCCACATCTTCCCGATAAGAGGCGCCGAGGACGGCGATTTCCGAAGCGGCAACTATCTTTCCCATGTTGCGTAAGGCGTCGCGCACCAGTTCGGCGGCATGGAGCGCCCGCGTATCGTTGATGTCAATGGCCATGGGGGTCATCTTGAATATTTCATCATCAAAGCCCATCAGGGTACGGTAAGCCCATACACCCAGCCCGCCGTCCTTAGGAAGGCAGTACCCACCGATTCCAGGGCCCGGGAAAATCATGTTCGAATGGGTGGGACGCATCTTGATCGCCTGAATAACCTTGATGAGATCGACACCGTTGCGTTCCGCAAAAACGCTCCATTCATCGAGAAAGGCCAGGAGAGTCGCCCGGAAGGAATTTTCCACGATCTTGCAGGTCTCACTTTCAATAGGCCGGTCCAGAACCGTCAAGGGGAATTTTTCCACATTCAATATGTCGGAAAGAAATTGGGTCACCCGCTTCCTGGCGGTATCGTTAACGCCGCTGCAAACCCGCCAGAAATCCCGGATGGAAGCCACGTATTCCCGGCCGGGCATCACCCGCTCGAAGGAATGAGCCAGTAGCGGCTCGGCATTAGTCAGGCCGCGACGCTCAAAAGCCTTCTTGACGATGGGATAGGCAATGTACTCGGTGGTTCCCGGCGGAACTGTAGTTTCTATCAGAACCAGGCATTGGGGCTGAATCTTGTCTCCGAGAACCTTCAGGCTGTCTTCCAGAGCGGCAATCTCGGCACGGCCGGTTCTGACATCGCCCAACGTCTCCTTGAAGTAGTCACACTGCACATCCACCACAACTACATCGGCCAGAGACAAGGCATCATCGGTGAAGGTAGCCATTAGGGTCTTCTTTTCGGTAACACAACGTCGGATCAGCGGGGCAACCTCCGGATCTTCCGCCTCCACAGGGGCTATCCCTCGATTGAATAAGGGAATCTTCCAGAAAGACCGTGTTGAAGGTCTCTGCATGCCGATAACAAATTTGTTGGGTTTTCCCGTTACTTTATCAACGGCGTCAGCCACGACTCCGGCCATTACGGCCCCCACAAAGCCAAGCCCCATGACGACGACTATTTCCCGCCCCAGAGCCCGCTGCTCCTGCACAACCTGCTTCAATCTTTCAAGCTCCCCCGGATAATCTTCCGGCCGGGGAAGGGCAAAGCTTTCACCGCTGGGACTGACTGACACTAAATGTTCGTTCATAGACATTCCTTTCTTCGTTGAAGGTGGATTACGTCTTATATATTACCAGGCTTTTTCATCATTCGATTTTTTACACATAAGATCAGGAAAACAGTTTTTCACTCAGGACAGCCACTATCCTTTCAGCAGTATGACCATCCCAGATGTCGGGACATTTTCCCCGGCGGCTTTGGCCTGCCAGGACCTTGTCCATCTCTGCCACAATCTTCTGCGGATCATCATGGACCAATACATTCGTACCTTCCGTAAGGGTGATGGGACGTTCCGTGGAATCCCGCAGGGTAATGCAGGGGATATTCAGCACGGTCGTTTCTTCCTGTATACCCCCGGAATCAGTCAGTACCGCTTTCGCATAAGCCATGAGATTGAGAAATTCCAGATAACCAAGTGGTTCGAAACAATGGATTTTCGGAATCAATCCCTTCTCATCCCGATATAATGAAGAGTCGACAGGCAAAGCACTGTGGAAGACGAAGGCGTCATCCAACCCGAAAAGGTTGACCTGCTTTCGTGTCCGGGGGTGCATTGGAAAAATAACGGGAATCTTTGATGCCACTTCGAGCAAACCCTTTAGGATGCGGCTAAACGTCTCGCGGTTATCCACATTGGCCGGTCGGTGGAGCGTCAGCAAGGCATAGGGTGTCGGCTGGGAATTGGCTCCCGCAGCCGCAGAAGAACCGACAAGTCCCAGATTGTCCAGGATCTCGGTTTTTTTCGCCTGCTCAAGGTTGAACAACAGGCTGTCGACCATAATATCGCCGACGAGAAAGATTTT
The DNA here is from genome assembly GCA_002067815.1 of Syntrophus sp. PtaB.Bin001. Taxonomy (GTDB): domain Bacteria; phylum Desulfobacterota; class Syntrophia; order Syntrophales; family Syntrophaceae; genus Syntrophus. Next base: position 4,350 of record MVQR01000228.1, read on the forward strand.
CTCCCGGGGAATCCCCTCGCTTAG
>MVQR01000229.1 GCA_002067815.1 Syntrophus sp. PtaB.Bin001
GCACCGAATTCCTGACCGACCTGCTGAAGGCGATCCCCGATTTCATCATTGAGTTCAGTGAGAAAGGGCCCTTCACCGACTCTGGTCGTGTACGCCTTACAGATGCCGACGATCTCGTGAAGAGAAGAGGGGCCGACTCCCGTTCCACATGCCGCATTGCCCGCCACAGTACTGGATGACGTAACGAAGGGGTATGTTCCGTGTTCGATATCAAGATGGCATCCCTGAGCTCCTTCGAAAAGGATGGGCTTGCCGAGCTTCATTTCCTGTTCCAGGATAAGTGAAGTGTCAGCCGCATATGGGCGGATTTTTTCGGCGTAACTACGATATTCATCGAAGATATCCTTTTCGGAGAGAGGGGATTCTCCGAAAAGACGAGTCAGATAAAAATTCTTTTCTTCGACATTCATAGCCAGCTTTTCCCGGAATAGCGATTCATCCAAAAGATCACAAATCCGGATGCCGACCCGCGATATCTTGTCTTCGTAGGCCGGGCCGATACCGCGTCCCGTAGTTCCGATTTTTCTCCCTCCCGACTTGTATGCTTCCCGGGCGATGTCCAGTTGCCGATGATAAGGCATAATCACATGGGCCTTTTCGCTGACAAACAATCTGGTATCGGGAGGAAAGAGACCTCTCTGCTGCAGACTTTCAATTTCCTGAATAAGGACCTGAGGATCAACCACGAGCCCATTGCCGATGATGCAAACCTTGTGATTGTGAAGTATGCCGGAAGGAATCAGATGAAGAATCGTCTGTTCGCCTTTGACGACGAGTGTATGACCGGCATTGTTGCCACCCTGAAATCTTGCGATGACCTTTGCGTCTTCCGCGTATCGGTCAACGATCTTTCCTTTGCCCTCATCACCCCATTGGGTTCCCACAACTACAACATTGGCCATAATGGATAATTCTCCTCAATTTAACCTGCAGTGCAAAACAATATTGAACTTACATGTCAAGTTCCTGAACGGAAATAACATTCGGCGTAGATTTCAGTTTCTTTACAAGATCGGCATCCAGCGGGCTGTCCGTGCTGAGAACCACCATGGCTTTCTTCTCGGCCTGCAGTCGGCTCCAGTGCATTCTGGCAATGTTGATATCAGCGGCGCCGATAGTGGTTCCGATATTGCCGATTACACCGGGTTTGTCGTGATTGTAAAGCATGAGCAAATGCCCCTCGGGAACGACATCCACGGTAAACTGGTTGATCCGGACAATTCTCGGATCTCTGCGTCCGAACAGTGCACCGGCGGTTACAGTTTCTCCATCAGATGTTTTCATAGTCAGAGCGATCATACTGCGGTAATCTCCCGAAGCATTGCTCTTGGATTCCTTGACATTAATGCCCCGTTCCTTGGCGATTACCGGAGCATTGATATAATTTACGTTTTCGTTAAGGATGGGGGTGAGAATCCCTTTGAGCAGGGCAATGGTAACCGGTGCGACATCAAATTTGAGAATTTCGCCGCTATATTCGATATTGACCTCCTGAATCCCGCCGGAAATTATCTGAGCATGAAACTGGCCAAGCTTTTCCGCAAGGGAAAGGTAAGGGGCAATTGCAGTCATCAGATCAGCGCTAACCGAGGGGAAGTTCACGGCGTAACGGATTTCGCCTTTCAAAAGGAAATCAACCATCTGTTCGGCAATGGCTACGGCAACACTGGTCTGGGCTTCGTCGGTGGAAGCGCCGAGATGCGGCGTGCAGATCACATTATCGAGGGCGATAAGATCCAAATTCTTGGTCGGCTCCTCTTCGAAAACGTCAAGGGCCGCCCCGGCAACCTTTCCCGACACGAGGGCGTCATAAAGGTCTTTTTCGCTGACGATGCCTCCCCGGGCGCAGTTGATAATGAAAACGCCTTTTTTCATTTTGGCGAAGGCCGCCGCGTTGATCATCCCTTTGGTGTCCTTGTTCATCGGTGTGTGAACGGAGATGAAATCCGCGCTGCCGTAAATTTGATCAAGAGTGGCCAGGGTTATCCCCATCTTCTCGGCAACTTCCGGCGAAATGAAAGGATCATAGGCGATAACATTCATTTTCAACCCTTTGGCGCGATCAGCAACGACTGTTCCAATGCGGCCGATACCTATAATTCCCAAGGTCTTGTTGCAGTATTCGTTGCCCATGAAACGGCTCTTTTCCCATTTTCCGGATTTCATCGAAGCCGTTGCCTGGGGGATTTTCCTAGCCAGCGACAACATCATTGCAATGGCATGTTCCCCGGTCGTAACCGTATTGCCGCCGGGAGTGTTCATTACGACAATCCCCTTTTTGCTGGCGGCGGGAACGTCGATGTTGTCGACACCGGCGCCGGCGCGGCCGATAACCGTCAGCTTTTCCGCCGCTTCAATAATTTCCTGGGTGATTTTGCTGGAACTTCGAACGACCAGGCCGTCGTAATTGGAGATAAGTTCCTTCAACTCGTCCGGAGTATGTTTAGTGATGACATCCACCTCGATCCCCGGTGTCTTCTTGAATATTTCTACGCCCTCAGAGGACATGCTGTCGCTTACAAGAACTCTTTTCATTAAAATGACTCCTTCACTCTTAATGCTTAATTATTTTAAATGTTTTTATAGGTCGGATGCGTGGAATTTCCCGAAGAAGCTTCACTCATCTTAAAGCGTTTTGATTTTTTCGTTATAGACTTTTTCAAGTTCGTCCAAAGCGTTTTGAATACTGGCTGGTTCGATGGTCGGTCCGCACCAGAAACGGTACCCTGGAGGGGCGTCCTTATAAGAGTTTATATCATGTGCGATGCCGCGTTTGCTTAAGTCGCTGCTGATGCTTTTAAGAAACTTCGCCTGATCGTCTTTGGGTAAGGCGCTGACTTTTTCACTAACAACGGAAAGGCATACGGATGTGTTGGAACGGATTTCCTTGGAAGTGGCAAGAAAATCGATCCAGGGGGTTCGGGCAACCCAGTCTTCTATTACCTTAAGGTTGGCCATGCTTTTTTTGATGAGATTTTCCAGACCGATACCGTCCGCCCAGGAAAGGGCGTCAAGATAATCCTCCACGCAGAGCATGGAAGGTGTATTGATGGTATCTCCTTCAAATATTCCCTTGTTTACCTTGCCGTTTTTTTTCATGCGAAAGATTTTCGGCATAGGCCAGGGCGGATCGTAGGATTCAAGACGGTCTATCGCTCTGGGACTGAGAATCAGCATGCCGTGTGCGGCCTCGCCGCCGAGACATTTCTGCCAGGAGTAAGTAAGAACATCGATCTTGGACCAGTCGATATTCATGGCGAAAACGGCACTTGTGGCATCACAGATGGAGAGACCTTCCCGATCCGCAGGAATCCAGTCCCAGTTGGGAATTTTTACGCCGCTTGTTGTTCCATTGGCGACAAAAACGACATCATTTGACCAGTCAATAGATTTCAAATCCGGAATAGAACCATAGTCAGCTTTCAGAACAGTCGGATTCAGTTTGAGCTGTTTGTTGATATCGGTAGCCCATCCGTCACTGAAGCTTTCCCATACGAGTACGGTAACCGGCCGGGGGCCCAGGAGGGTCCACATGGCGGCTTCCAGCGCTCCCGTATCAGAGGCGGGGAAAATTCCTACAAGGTAGCTTTCGGGGATGTTCAGGATTCGCTTTGATTCCGAAATCGCTTTGGCCAGTTTTTCCTTGCCCAGCGCTGAGCGGTGTGAGCGGCCGACAGGTGCGTCCTTCAATGCGTCGAGGTTCCAGTTTGGTCTTTTACTGCAGGGTCCGGAGCTGAAATTTGGATTATGCATAGAAATCTATCCTCTCTACTTATGTAAAATTCGGGCGCACTATACCAACATTGTTTTCATTACTCAAGAAATTTACAAACATGCAATTCGGTTTTTGACATTGACTAAGGCACTAATATGCCATATGTTTTCCCATCGAAATTGAAGGGGTGAAACGGGATTTTGAAAAAGAACAGGACGACTTTTTATTGTCGGAATTGCGGGTATGAGTCTCCGAAGTGGCTGGGAAAATGTCCTGCCTGCAATGAATGGAATTCTTTTTTTGAGGAGGAAAGAGAAAGTCTTGCCGGCGATTCCGGATACGGAACCCTGCAAATGAATGAGAGCCCCTTATCTATTGATTCCATCGAGGCTGACGAAAAGGAAAGAATCAATACCGAAGTGCTGGAAATGGACCGGGTTCTTGGTGGCGGCATCGTGGAAGGATCTGCCGTTCTGGTTGGCGGCGACCCCGGTATCGGAAAATCGACCTTGCTGTTGCAGGTTTTGCAGAAACTGGCCGAAAAAGGACGAAGTGTTCTTTATGTTTCCGGAGAGGAGTCTGCAAGGCAAATCAAATTGCGGGGGATGCGGATCGGCGCAGCTTCGAAAAACCTTCTTGTT
>MVQR01000230.1 GCA_002067815.1 Syntrophus sp. PtaB.Bin001
TGAGCTGAGCAGAGAGATCAGAATAATTGAATTCAATGCTTGTTTGTTAAACTGAACTTTGATTTAAAAGGTTAGTAAAAGAGGGAACGGTGACGAAGTAAAAGAATGAAGGTAGGGTAGGAAATAAGCGTGAAGAATGGAATCGCAGCACTATTATATTCATCGCCTGTTACTGTCCAGTATATGATCGTGTATCCGAGAGACTGCCAGAATAGCTGTTACAGCGCCTATCAGACAAAATAGCATGTCGGATTGAGTGTCCCACACATATCCCTGCGTTCCCAAAAATGCGTCTCCCTTGCTTCCGGTTAGAAGAGATATCCACCATTCGATAAATTCATAGATTGCACTTGCGGCAAGGACAACGGATATGGCAAAAAAATTTGTCCATGTCCTGCCATTCACAATTGCCTTTCTGATAATTATTTCTCTTGCAACTAAAACAGGAACGAATCCCTGCATGAAATGCCCGACTTTGTCATAATTATTTCGAGAAAATATTTCCATATCTCTAAGCCAGTTGAAAAAGGGAACTTCAGCGTATGTCCAATGCCCACCGATCATCAGGACAATGGAATGGATAAGGATGAGAAAATACAAAAGATTTGAGAAACGGAACTTTTTAAAAGTTATAGCTAAGATTGTAAAAGCGATCAGTGCCGGCAGAACTTCCAGAAACCATGTAAATTGATCTTTGGGATGAATGCCGGAGGCAAGAAGAGCCAGGAAAAAGACAATAATATAGATTATAAGGAGAATATCCTTGTGAAACATGGGGTTGCCTTACAGTCGGGTTGATTCTTAGCAAATGCGAAAATTAATTTACGATAATCAAAAAGCATTAGAATCCCTATCACTTTTGGAGATAAATAGCTATGACGTATTCTGAAAACTTGTTTGAAGTCGTGATTATGATTGAGAAAGTAGATTCAGATATATTTTTGACTTTACGATTAGAAGATGGTTTGATGAATGCATTATCTATCAAAACAAAGGAGGGCTCGGATGGTTATAAATGAATCTCAGCAGAAAAGGCTGAACGAGGCAAAGGCGGAACAGAATCCACAGAATCGAATGATCAGGATGGCTGTTTTTATTTGCGAAAATTGTTCAGATGAAGTGAAACTAAAAGTTTGTGACTATATGGAATCCCAAATTGCCGAATGTCTGAAAAGCAAAGAGGAATAAATGAGGGGAATACGAATTTCTAAGGATTATTTCAATCAAACAGGGGATGAGTCCGCCTGTTTTAACAAATTGAAAATAAAGAAGGAAAACGCTCCATCGTGCGCTATCCCGTGATTTCACTGGAGCCGGAGGGGGGATTTGAACCCCCGACTTGCTGATTACGAATCAGCTACTCTACCCCTGAGTTACTCCGGCATTGCTGTAATACAAGGAGGTCTTTCTATCCTAACAAAGTTTCCTTGTCAAGAACATGCACATAAAATTTTATTATGATTTAAAAGAGATTGGAAAGAAATGATAATTCCTAAAATTATCAGGGTTTTGAAAGTGTGTAGAGTAGTAAGGGGGAGGTTTATAGGATGACAGGGATCATTTTGGCCGGGGGAAAAAATTCCCGAATCGGCAAGAACAAAGCCTTTCTGGAAATTGCCGGAGAAAGGTTAATCGATCAGACCATACGGATTTTCCGGCAGCTTTTTCCAGAGGTTATCCTCGTAACCAACGAACCGCACCTCTATCTCAATCAGGATGTTACACTTGTTACCGACATTTATAAGGAAAAGGGTCCTTTGGGGGGACTTTATGCCGGCCTCTTTTATGCTTCCTTTGAAAAAGCCTTCTTATCCGCCTGTGATATGCCCTATTTGAATATCGAATTTATTCGTTACATGATGGAAAGGGCAGAAGGATATGATATCGTTATTCCTGAAACTTCGGAAGGTTACTTTCCTGTTCATGCTGTTTACTCCCGGCGATGCCTGCCTTCCATAAAAGGTCTTTTGATAAAGAACCGTCTTAAAATGACAGGTTGTTTCAAGGGGGCTAGGGTTTTGTTCATTCCTGAATCCGTAATCAAAAGCTATGACCCGGAAGAAAAAATGCTTCTAAATATCAATACTGACCAGGACCTACAGCAGGTTCTTGCTATTCAACGTAAAATTTGAAGATGGCAAAAAAGAAGTATTGAGGATAAAAGAAATTCTATTGCTGCGCTGCTGGCTGTAAAAAAGGCCGAAGTATAAATTTTCATACTTCGGCCTTAGTTTATTCTTCGAATATCCGGATACAGTATTCGAGTTTTCTGCTATGCTTCCTTAGCTGGTCTGTCTAAACCCTTAACAATCTGGGAGCGGATGATTCTCGGCAGAATCATGTGATGCTGCGGACAGATCGATACGGGGTTTTGGTAGACTGCATTGGCAAAGGCAACCATGTACTTACGGATGTCTTCGTAACGGACGATTTCATCAACCATCCCTGTCTCGGCACAGTAGATCGGACGGGACTTATCATAGTATTGTTTTGCCAATTCATTCATTTTATCCAGAACTGGACCCAGCGGTTTGCCAGCATCCTTTTCCTTCACCAGTCTTCGGGCAAAGCTTGCCGTTGCTGCCGTTTCCCCGTGCATGACGTAGATTTCCGTCGTGGCCGTGCCCAGAGTAAAGGCTGTGTGGTTGTTGGCTGTCGGGCCGCCCATAACGTAATGGGCCGCTGCCGATCCCTTGCGGAGTACGGTAAGCATCATTGGCAGCTTTGTCTGCTCAATGGAATAGATGAGCGATTGGCCCAAACCGAGAAGTTCCGCTTTTTCAGCGATGTCGCCAACGTCGATTCCTGAAGTATCCTGGAACCAAATGATGGGAACACGATCACGATCACAGAGAGTGACAAACTCGCTCATCTTGATCAAGCCCTGGCGGTAAAGCTTGCCGCCTGTACCTATATACTCATTGGTGTATTCCGGGTAGTTGGGCAAGACACCGAGGCGGTTGCCGATGACGCCGATCAGGAAACCATCGATCTTGACCAAGCCGGTGTAGACTTCGGGTCCGTAACCGGGCCGGAACTCCATATGTTCGGAATTGTCGGTCAGACGGGCCAGAAGGTTGTCAAAGTCATATACCGCTTTCTGGTTGAAAGCGATAATGGAAGAGATTTCCTTCGGATCGTATTTGGGTTCTGCCGGTTGTGCGACCCGGAAGAAACGGGGGTTATAGGCAGGGATGTACGTCATGTATTCTTTGAGGGCATCCAGAACACCTGTCTGTGTCTCAAAGACAGCCCGGAAAAATCCGGTTTCATCGTAATGAATCTTGACGCTTCCAGGAGGCTTTGCCCGGAACTTGCGTGTAGCTTCAATAAGAGCCTCGGCTACTTCTTCGTCAAAATACCCCTTCGGAGACATCCCACTGACGATGCCGGCGCCGCCGACAGCGATGTTGCAGTCCTTGTGGGCGAGAAGTATCGTCGGGCTAACTCCCTGATAACCGCCACCCGCAGGGTTTGTTCCGTAGATTCCTGCCAAAACGGGAATTCCCATCGTCTCCAGTTCAGCATGGCGGAAGAAACAGGTTCCACTGCCGCGCCGATTGGCATAGAATTTTTCCTGTTCGGGCAGTCTGGCACCCGAGCAGTTGACCAGCCAAACAATGGGGATATTGAGAATCTTTGCCATATCGGTGGCGCGGAGATTGTTGTCGGGCTGACCGGGAATCCAGGCGCCTACAGTGACCTTGTTATCGAAGCCGATCAATACGCACCATCTGCCACTGATCCGGGCAAGCCCGTCGATAACGCCCGTTACACCTTCTTTATTACCTGCTGGATTATAAAGGGTATGCAGTGGGCAGAAGGTTCCAGGATCAACAATATATTCAATGCGTTCCCATACGGTCATGTCTCCTTTTTTATGGACATCTTCAACGGGAACACCCGCATTCTTTGCCTTTTCGAACGCTGCTGCGACGTCTGCGTATACTTTCTCGATCTGTGCAACGTTTTCTTGCATCTTTTCGATCTGTTTCGGCTTCAGAGCCTTTCCCAGATCGTCCATCTTTTCAAAGTATTGCCTCATATACTACTTTCCTCCAGTATATCAATCAACAGTGTACCGTAACAGATGTGAGAAAACCTCACTTAAGTGTGAATTATCTAGCACCAAGCAGCGTCCCGCCAACGATCATCTTGCAGACATTGGTCGAGCCTTCCACCATCGCATAGGTGGGGGCATCGCGATAGTAACGGTTAACTGGATACTCTGTAGAATAACCATAAGCGCCATAGATTCGCATAGCGGCAATGGCACACTTGTAGGCCACTTCACCGGCAAGATATTTGGCCTGGGCCACTTCAAAGGTGTTGTTCAGGTTGCCCTGA
>MVQR01000231.1 GCA_002067815.1 Syntrophus sp. PtaB.Bin001
CGGTGAAGAAAAAGCATCCGCCTTTTATATGAGATCGCCGGTATTCCATATCATGGATTATATTATGTAGTCGTCGGGTTTCGTTCCTCAACCCGACCTACGAGACTATCGAGCCGAAGCCCCGGCAGACTTTTCCTCTTCGATAAGCCAAGTGAGGGGCGATTGCTCCGGCTTAATATACCCGCTTCTCGGTCGATCAAGATCCACGATAAGCAGAATGATGAATGTAAGTGCAACGAAAAGGAGGCCTGAGAAGACAGGATGATAGACGCCACAAATCCCAAAGTAGTAACCCACAGTGCCCATAGACAATAAAGAAAAAACCAAAAGTAGCTTAATGACATAAGGTGGAATACGAACTTCCAGGACCCATCGCCTCGCGGTCCCCAGATCAAATACCTCATTGAGAGAACTCAAAAGAAGACTACTAATTGGGGTAGGCGCCGATTGCACAATAGCGGATACGTGGTCCCAAATTGATTTCTGTAATATCTGGGTTTGCTCATATACTTTCTTAAGCCTGGTTCGGTCTTCACCAGCCGCAAAGAACTCAAGACGAAGTCTGGTGTAATTCTCAAGGAGACGCGCAATCTCCGTACCGTGGACTCCCCCAATGGCTTGTGCACGGAGCATGCTGGTTGAGATGGCATTGGCCTCATCCAGAACGAGCTCACGTCGTTGCTGGAACTTAGAGTCAGCCATGGAAAGGGATATCGCTAACATAAACCCGAGGAGGGCAAGCATTGCCCCTGTAAGAGTCCCTGCTGTTTTTTCTCGCTTCTCAGCCAAAGCTTCCTGCTTGCGATGCCTCTTGCCAATTAGGTAACCAATTGTCATCACAAGAAGGAAAAAGATTATAATTATTAATGCAATTAGCATAAGATTCATGTTGAGAATGATGTTGTCCATTACGTTTTATATCCTTTCAAGTAAATCCCTTTGTGGCACAACGCTCGGCTTCACGCACGGCGGCTTTCTGCCGTCGCCGTGCAAATCGTTATTAGCGACCTTTGAATGCATCCAAATTATTTTGATATTTCGTAATGTCTTCTCTATAAACTGAATAATTTGGCCAACTATCACCACCATATCTGGCTATCTTGCGAATCACCATTCTTGGAACAAGATAATAATCCCCTATTACATCTCCTGATTGGTTTCGACCTAAGCCGAGTAGGTCGGGTTGAGGGATGAAACCCGACATGACATCCCAAATTCATTCCATGCCAATATTAGAAGCTAACTGAATGGAAGTATATGCACCCCATTCTTGTTCATAAACACCTTTTTCCACATATCGGTGAAAACTTGAATATTTCCAATCTTTGGGCGCCTTTACCAGCCCATGTTTTACCGGATTGTAATGGATATATTCCACATGCTTGATGAAATCTTTTTCATCCCGAATATAATGCTCCCAAAATCTCCGCTGCCATATGGATTGCTCTTTCTTCTCAATTTGGGACGGTTTCAATGCATGATGCTTGTGTTCACAATGTCGGCTGAAAAAACTCTTTAGCAGACGCCAACGCGTTGAAAAATCATGGTCACCCTGCGGCAGTGACCAAATACAATGAATATGCTCAGGCAATAGAACAAATGCATCAATTGTAAACGGATGCCTTTGTTTTACATACCGAATGCTTTCCCGTAGAAGTTCAATATTTTTGGCAATATTAAATAGCTTCTCCCGCTTATACGTTACCACGGTGAAGAAAAAGCATCCGCCTTTTATATGAGATCGCCGGTATTCCATATAATGGATTATATTATCATCTTTGTAATCGTCGGGTTTCGTTCCTCAACCCGACCTACGAGGCTTGATCAGCGATGGATTTTCGCCGTCCAAAGCCGTATCTAGTGAAGTCACTTCGACGGTTACTTTGTTATCACATTGCTCACCGGACGCGAGTACGTGGTTTGTTGTGTCACTATCGCTAGTGAAAGCGATTGTTCCCTGCTGAGCACCCAGGCCTTTGTTTATGCATTTTACTTTTTCGTCCAGATGATTAAGGCGCATGTTTTCGACAAGTCTCTTGTAAGTGCTTGGAATGGGCTCGAAGGCAACGCCTCTAGCTCCAACAGCGGAACACGCAAGAATGGTGTATGAACCAACGTTTGCACCAATATCAACAAAAAGGTCTTCGGCTCGCAAGAAATGGAGTAAAAAACCCATGTTCGGAAACTCATGTAGACCGGTATAGATGTTTCCGGTTAATCCTGTTTCCCCTGTTTTGACCAAAAATTTGGAGCCATTTATCCAGTCGTAGACGATTGCTCCAGGAACCAGACGACTGCCGACCTGCCACTTTGCAAAGCGGATGATGGAGTTGAGCTTGTGCTCATGATTTAGTGGGTGGTTTGTGATGAATTTGATTAAATTTAAGACCGACATTCTGATTCCTTTCTAAGCCCAACATGATGTAGACCGCCTAATGGCGGTCTTATTTTACCGCTGGAATCGATTGTAAACTCTTAGAAGTCCCTAATTACAAAATATTATTCTGCAAAACAAAAAATATTCCGGCTGAAAATACCGCAAGCAATGACACAGAAGTAATTCTCACACCTCCTACGGAAAATCATATACTCTTAATTAGGAGGAACATCGTCCGGCTTTGCGAGCCCCATCCTTACTGATTCTGCCAGTAACTCTTCCATAACGGTTTCTGATTCCCACGGTCGAGGAGGGTGTTCTGCAGGACGCCGTCTTTCGTGAAGAAGAACATCATTGTGTCGTAGCGGACGAGGCTGCCGCGGGCGGTCATGTCACTGCTGACCCGAACCGTGTCGTTGAGGGTTATCCCGGCGGTCAGGGAAATTCCGCGGTAGGAAACGTGCTCGTAAGTCAGGGCGAAGCCGTCGGAGAGTTCTCCGACCTGGTCAGGGGCACCGTAAAGGTGAAGGACATCCGTCAGCGTTGCCTTTCCCAACTCCAGAGTCGGCGCTGATTCGGGCAGGGGGCGGCCGATGTTTCCTTTTTCAAAGCGCATGGTAACACAACCCGCCAGAGAAATTCCGATCAGCAGCAGGCCCAGTCCCAGCAATCCTGATATTACCCGCTTTCTCCTAGAACGGCATGCCATAGGAGGCCTCATCGGAGTGCATGCTGCTGCCGTAATGAGTCAGAACATTGTTGTTATCAAAGAAGAGAACGATTTGATCGTACTGCCGGTCATAGTTGGCGAAGGTCACGGCGATAAGCCACAGTCCGAAGGCTTTTGACACACTGCGGGTGTAAATGTAGGCGTTGCCGTTGGAAAGCTTTACCACCTGGGTGGGCGCTCCGAACAAACGTATTGCTTCGGCCGCCGTCGTTTTCCCAGGAACGATCTGATTTGTACTCTGGGCGGAAAAGGACCGGTAATCCTTGTCCCGTCCGATCACTGCGCATCCCGCGACCTGCAAAAGAAATCCCACTGCTATCGTCATCAGAACCAGCCGTTTCATCATCTTGCTCACTTTCCTACCTCCTGAATCTAATTTTGTATGCAACTTTTCCTTGTTCACTCCAACCGTGGGAGGAAATCCTCCTGATTACAACCCCAGCGTCCGGGCGATGATGACCTTCATAATCTCGTTGGAACCGGCATAGATGCGCATGATCCGGATATCCCGCCAGGCACGGGCGATGGGATATTCCTCGCAGTAGCCGTATCCGCCGTGAAGCTGGAGGCAGCGGTCGGCCACCTGTCCGGCCATGTCGGTGATCCAGTATTTCGCCATGGAGACCTCCCGGGTAAGGTCCTTGCCTTCCATGTGCTCGACGATCATCTTGTCCACGAAGGTCCGCCCGATCTCGATCTCCGTTGCCATCTCCGCAAATTCGAACTGGGAATTCTGAAAACGGGAAACGGGCCTTCCGAAGACCGTCCGCTCCTTACAGTAGGCGATGGTCTTCTCCAGCATGAATTCCGCCATTGCCTGCGCCCCGATTGCCACGACCAGCCGCTCTTGCTGCAACATCTCCATCAGTTTACGGAATCCCGTCCCTTTTTCCCCCAGCCGGTTTGCCTTGGGAATCCGGCAGTCGGCAAAGAAGAGTTCCGCCGTGTCCTGGCTGTGCCAGCCGACTTTCTTGAGATTCCGGCCCTTTTCAAAGCCCGGCGTCCCAGCCTCGACAAGGAAGAGGTCAATCGCCTTGTGCGGGTCTTCCACGGCCGGATCCCTGGCGACCAGGACGATCAGGTCACAGTTGATTCCGTTGCTGATAAAGGTCTTCTGACCGTTGAGAACAAATTCATCGCCGTCTTCCACTGCCGTGGTGCGTATTGCCGCCAGGTCGCTGCCCGTGTTGGGCTCGGTCATGCCGATGGC
>MVQR01000232.1 GCA_002067815.1 Syntrophus sp. PtaB.Bin001
AACCGGATCGAGCTTCGAGCAGGCTGTCAAGGGTGGCTTTCTTGATCGCATGCCTGAAATACTTCAAAGAGAATTACCGCGTGTGCATGTTGAATTAGGAAACTGGTGGAGTGTAACGCCAGGCTCTCAAATCCTCTGGACAACCGCAGCCAATAATGTTCTTAAAGGTGAACGTTATAGGGATGTTACCGATGACCTTAAGAATCTTATGCTGGGACGGTACGGTGAATTTCCTTTTTACCGGCCTTCCGATGAAATTTATTCTTCTGTTTTCGGATCGGATTGGAAAAAAATTGTTGATCTTGAGTATGGCTTCCAAAAGGTGGAAGACATCGATCTGCAGGTTGAACAAAAGGTCCTTGAACATAGACTGGGACGTGCGGCTACTGAAGATGAACTTGTACTTTATCTGCAACATCCCAATGATGCAGTTGACTTCTTTAAGTTTGAAGCTAAATTCGGCAAAACATGGGTATTGCCTCCTATGATATGGTTTAAAAAAGGCGGATTTAACTTAGGTGATAAATTTGAAGTACTTGATGCCTTTGGAAAACTTCATATTATTGAGATAGGGACACAGAGAAAAACAAAGACAGGCGATGCCGTAACCTATATGCTCATAGATCATCATTCTCAACCAATTTTAACAGAGCTTGAATTTGAAGGATCAAAAGAGAAAAGAAAAGTTCAACTTACAGCCAAGGAGATCGACGCCCTGGCCCTTTCCGGTGATATTCGTTCCCATATTACCGGAACTGTAAATGAGATTCCCCTATCAGAAGGTGACGAAGTCTCAACAGGTCAGCTCCTTGTAGTTTTGGAAGCAATGAAGATGCTGAACAATGTGGTTTCTGAGGTTAACGGGCGTGTTTCTGAAATCTTCGTTTCACCAGGTGATAAGATTGAGGTCGGCACGCCATTGCTGATTATAAAAAATGAATAAGAACTTTGCTTAATAAAACTCCCGGTAACTTAAAACAAATTAAATTTCTAGGAGAAGGTATTAATACAAAAATTATTCGACTGAAGAAACAAGATATTGCCCTTGTTCAATTTATACTTGAAGGGTATGAAGGGATTTTTTCAGTTTCTACTATTGATCCCCGTATAGCATTGATTTGCGTATCTTCAATAACTGGCTTTGAATCCTACATATCAAAAATTCTTGACAATATTGAAATAGAATTCTCATATAACAATTTAAAGTAAAATTATTTTTTTACTTTGAATTGAATATATTATTTGTTCCGTGCTGAGGTGTCTAAACATGTTCATGTTGACACATACATGGATATTGAAGAATTTTCTCGGCTTAGATTTTCGCAACAATCTAGATTTTTACATTTATAATATCTGTCCTGATCTACTTCCTATCCATAATTGCATAACATCGGAATTTACCCATGGAATTCCAAGAATAAACCACTATCCCCCCGAACATCGTAAGGCTGCTTTCGTCCTTTTTCATCTTCTAGTGGATGATATTGCTCATCATGGCCATATCAATATCGAACCTGTTAGTGGTTTCAATCCGGATTCAAAGGGTTACGCTTATCTTCGCGGACAGACCTTAATTAGTCCTATTATTGATTTTCATCGTGGCATTGGTATGGAAATCAACTATAATAAGGCCGTATACATTGCACACACTATAATAGAGCTGTCTTTTGATCTGCGATTAAGTCAAGATATCGGGCAAAGAGAGCTATTTGATTTGTTCAACGATGCAATTAACCATACATTAGAAAAAAAAATGGATGAACTTTGTGGTACACTTTTTTGGCTGTTTGGTATCGAAGCTGTTAAAATCAGACACACAATAGAAAAGGGATTAAATTCATTCGCCTTTGATAGGATGAAACGACTTCAGAACATTGAAGGCCGAATCGAATTTTATATCAACCGATTCGGCCTTGACATTGAAGATGATTATATATGGCAGGGTGCTCGAACTCTTCTTCTTAAAGGACTGCAGCTTATTGGCAGTAATGACGACTTTTTGTATCCAACACTTGAGGCGATAAAAAGTTCGGGGTTTTCTTATGATTTATAATGCTTTTTTGACAAATCCTGAACGTAAACATCTTGTACAGATCTTAACCCTTTTAACAGCGCCTGTCTTGTTGTCAACGCACCGTATTCTCTGCAGATTTGGATACCATACCTTCTTAGTTTTGTTGTTTGCATGGCTAACATTGTTTCCGACAACTGGTCCCTTACCACAAACGTCACACACTCTAGACATGAACTTACTATCCCCCTTTGAAATATTGCGTTATCACCTAAAACATAACTCTCATTTTTGCAAGCATTTTTTATCCTTACATAAATTTATCGAATGCTAAATTTAGCATATAGAACATAAGTTATGCGTATTTTTTATAATTATTGTATTCAATTTTAAATCATTCTATTAAATAATATTGCGTAATAATATATTTTTTATGGAGATAATTTATGAAAATGAAAATTGCGGTGTTAACAGGTGGAGGCGATTGTCCTGGATTGAATGGAGCAGTAAAATGGGTAACTAAAAGTGCAATGGAGCGGGCGGTTGACTTTGAAGTAATCGGAATAACCGATGGCTGGCGGGGACTTGTTGAGGTTGACCCGGATGATCCTAAAAGTAGGGAAAAATATACCAGAACTCTTGATGAAGAAATTGTTAGAACATGGGACCGTTATGGTGGGACCAATCTTGGAACGTCACGTACAAATCCTTTTAGTCCACAAAATGACAGATCCGAAATACTTCTCGATAATATCAAAAAACTCGGTATTGACGTAGTTGTCGCTATAGGGGGAGAAGATACCCTGGGAACCGCTTACCGCTTGCACAAATTGGGAGTTAAAACAATAGGCATTCCTAAGACGATCGATAATGATTTAGTTGGAACGGATTACTCACTCGGCTTCGATACTGCCGTCAATGTAATTACTGAAGAAATTGACCGTTTACGCACAACGGCAGGCTCACATAGTCGTATTTTCGTTGTTGAAACCATGGGACGTCACGCAGGATGGCTTGCCCTCCACGGCGGTGAATGCAGTGGTGCCTATATTATTCTTATACCTGAATATTCTTTTAGTTTTGAAGAAATATGTAGTTTGTTAAAAGAGAGAAAGGGAAGAGAAATCCGTTACGCAATAATCGTGATCGCGGAAGGCGCAAAGCCTACCGGTAAGGAAGAGTTTATTCAAAATACAAAAGTTGATGAATTTGGCCATGTTACACTTGGTGGAATAGCTAAGTTTGTTGCTGAAGAGATTGAAAGTAGAACTGGTTTTGAAACAAGACATTTAATCCTTAGCCACTTGCAGCGTGGGGGCACTCCTTCAGCACATGATAGATTAATGGCGAGATGGTATGGAATAGCAGCAGTTGATATGATTATCAATGAAGATTTTGGCCGGATGGCAAGTCTTCTTCGGGGTGAAATCACCAGCGTCCCTCTCAAGGAATGCATAGGGCGTTTAAAGCGAGTTGAAGTGGAAAAATATTATAACAAAGAAAGGTATAACGGAAGACGCTCAATCATAAATTAAAAAGATATACAAAAAAATAATATTTAGGAAGACGGACTTGTCCTACCAGAAGGATTTAAAAAAATGACCATGAAGATTCACATGATAGCCGAGGGTATGACACAACCCTCGGAAATAGTATGATTGTCTATGATTGGAGAGGCACCGCAGCATACAAACAATAAATAGGATTCATGGCGGGGAAATCATGTTGAAATCATTACTGGGATTTAAGCGATATCTCCACGTGAATTGCACCGGACTGGTAAGAGAAGGCCGAATCTGGAAATATCCAGATTTTTGAAAAAACAGAGATATTATCAAATGTTGTGGATAGCATCTTTTTCCAGCGCATCCTTCCCGGCCAAAATTAAGCCGCTTCTTGCATAATGAGGCCGTCAACAAATCGGATTCCTTCAATGACCTTCCCGATAAGTTGATGTCCCTTGATTCTCTGCCAATTTTT
Source organism: Syntrophus sp. PtaB.Bin001 (assembly GCA_002067815.1). Classification (GTDB taxonomy): domain Bacteria; phylum Desulfobacterota; class Syntrophia; order Syntrophales; family Syntrophaceae; genus Syntrophus. The sequence goes on from MVQR01000232.1 coordinate 3,992, forward strand.
TTCAGCTTCCATTGCCAGCTTGAAAACCATGGTCAGTGTTGCCAATCGTGAACCACAGCCTTTTGTCCGATGTGTGCGGAGTCTGACCGTGGCAAAGGTCGACTCAATAGGATTGGTCGATCGGATATGACGCCAGTGTTCCGCGGGAAAATCGTAAAACGCGAAGAGATTTTCCTTATCCTTCTCTAAACACGTGCAAGCATTTTCATATCTTGCCTGGTATTGAGACAGGAAGTGGTTGTAGGCCTTGAAGGCTTCCTTCTTGGTCGGCGCCATGTACATCTCCCGGATATGCGCCTTGGCTCTCGG
>MVQR01000233.1 GCA_002067815.1 Syntrophus sp. PtaB.Bin001
ACCCAGTCCGGATGAAATTGCGAATAAAATGGAGTATCCTTTGGAAAAAGTGAGGAAAGTTCTGAAAATTGCCAAGGAACCCATTTCGTTGGAAACCCCTATTGGTGAAGAAGAGGATAGTCATCTTGGCGATTTCATTGAAGATAAAAAGATCATGTCTCCTTCAGAGGCTACGATAAGTATGGATTTGGCTGAGCAGACAAGAAAAATATTGTCTACACTGACACCGCGAGAAGAAAAGGTCCTGCGGATGCGTTTTGGAATAAGTGAGAGAATCGATTATAGCGATGAAGAGCTCGAGCAGTTGGAAAATGATAGTGAAATTCCCGGTCCTGTAGAGACGAATGTTTTCCGTAAATTGAGAAACCCATCACGGCGCCGTGCTGTGAAGCAATGATAAAATTGAGGCGAGGTTGATTTCCAAATGGCTTCTTTATATTAAGAAGAGAGTCCGGGGTGGTGATTTTTTAGGCGTGGATAGCGTCCAAAATTTTATATTGGGGAATATCCAAGGCACTGAATTCTTCGTAATAACTATCCTGACAATTGAGAAGACTTGTGGCAGTCCAGTTTTCTTCCCGCTCCAACAATGCCTTTAACAGCATGTTGTTCAATTTATGACCTGACTTGTAAGCAATAAAATGCCCGATAATCGGCATTCCAATAATGGAGAGATCGCCTATCGAGTCTAATATTTTGTGTTTGACGAATTCATCGTGAGATCTTAAACCCTCTTTATTTATAATCTTTTCCGTATCGAGAATTATGGCATTTTTGAGAGAACCGCCGAGGGCAAGACCTTTGGCTTGGAGATATTCGACATCCTTTAAAAATCCGAACGTTCTGGAATTGCAAATTTCCTTATCGTAGGTTTCATCCGACAACTTTACATGATAGCGTTGTTCTCCGATGGATGGGTGATCGAACTCGATTTTGTACGTGATTTCGAAGGAAGTTGACGGAACCAGCATCGCATAACTTTCTCCTTCCGATACGGAAACCGGCTTTTTCACGATAAGGTATTTCTTTAATTTATCCTGTGTAAAAGTACCTACAAGCTTCAACATGTTTACAAACGGTAATGAGCTTCCATCCATAATTGGAATTTCCGGCGCATCTACCTCTATAATGGCATTATCTACGCCCATGCCGCTTAATGCCGAAAGGATGTGCTCAACGGTGGAAACCGCCGTTCCATTGCTGCCGATGGTTGTCGCCAGAGTAGTATCAGTAACGTTTTCCAGGCAAACTTTAATCATATTTCTGTGCTTCGAGTCCTTGCGCACAAGCACAATGCCTTCATCGGACGCAGCCGGTTTAATTGTCATATTAACCTTTCTGCCTGTATGCAGTCCGACACTTTGGCAGAATATTTCCCTTTTTAGCGTCCTTTGAAAATACATAAGATCCGGTCCTTTCTAAGATAATGCAAGCAAAAGCAAAATATATTCCAGAATTCCCTGGGCGCTGTTTGAAAGATGATTTTGTATGTACATAATATTGTTATGCTTTTTATTTAGGAAATTATTCTGACATTTGCTCTCTGATATTTATGTGTTGTTTTTGCCACAGTTGTTAAGAGTAGTCATCGCTGAATTCTGCCATGCGTAAGGGGGGGGCACGAAAAAGGGATCAATGCCTAAATGGCTAAGCAAGGCGCTCAAATACAAGCTGAGGCATTTTTTATTGACTTGTAACGGTATATTCCTTACATTTCTCGTTAACTGTAAAAATAATTATTGGAGGGTTGAATCAATTATGTCCAAAGACATTTTAGAAAAGGGTGCAATAGTTCAGAGAGATAAAGAAACCTTCGCCATCGCCCCGCATATTCCCGGGGGCATAATTGATCCTGCCGGTTTGAGGAAGATAGCCGATGTGGCGGAGAAATATAATGCAAAAGCATTGAAGATAACATCTGCCCAGCGTATTGCCATTGTGGGAATCGATCCCAATGACATCGACAATGCCTGGAATGACTTGGGAATGAAGCCTGGCGCGGCGATCGGACTCTGTGTAAGAAGTGTGAAAATCTGTCCTGGAACTACATTCTGTAAGAGAGGGCAGCAGGATTCCGTGGGCGTGGGGCTTAAACTCGATGAAATTTATCATGGAATGCAACTTCCCTGGAAATTCAAGATGGGTGTATCTGGATGTATAAACTCCTGTGCCGAACCGGCTGTCAAGGATGTGGGGCTGATAGGGACTCCCAAAGGGTGGAAGCTTCTGGTAGGTGGCAGCAGCGGCGTAAAACCAAGGCTTGGCCAGCTTTTGGCGGAGAACCTTTCTGATGAAGAGGCACTTTCGCTAATCGGCAAAGTTGTAAATTACTATAAAGACCATGCAAAAAAACAGCGTCTAGGCGAATTTATCGAAGAGATTGGTTTTGATGCCTTCAAACAGGCGGTTTTATCCTGAAGAAAAACTCCATTGAATAACTTTAACTGCCTGTCTTTTCTAATAATTCAGGATAGGGTGTTTTTCAAAAGAGACCGTAGCCGGAATTTGCATTTGAATAAGGATCTAGCACGGTATTTGAAAAATACCCATGTCCGGATTATCCTTTTATCGTTCCCTGGCCATTGAACGGATATCAAGGCGAGATAAGGATAATTAAAAGGACTGATCTTCCTGAGACGAATTATATTTATATTTCAATATTTCGCAGAGCTCGTCTATAAATCCTATATGTCCTTTGAGGATTTTTTTCTTTGCTGAATTGATCGGAAACCATTGAGCACGATCAACTTCCGGAAATTCTGACTGTTTACCTGATCGTGGCGGCCATTCCATAGTGAAAGTATTGCTTATTATCGAATCTGCGTCGCAATCTCCTTCAAAAGCCCATGCACTGATTAGCTTGCCGCTTGGTTGTCTTCTTGGAGTCAGTGACAGGAATTTTCCTTTTGCGTCGTAACCGGTTTCCTCCTTGAATTCTCTTTTTGCAGCTGTCAAAGGGTCTTCAATGTCCGTATACTCGCCTTTTGGAATAGACCAGGTCCCTTCTTCTTTTTTAGACCAATACGGTCCACCCGGGTGAACAAGTAAAACTTCGAGGCTTGAATCTCGGTAACGATACATAATCAATCCGGCGCTTCTTCTATTTTTCACCTTAATGTCCTGTCATTACTGATTAAATTATCTGAAAGGAATGTTAATCATATATTCAGAACTTGTAGCGAATCCAGTTTAAAAGGATAATGCAATAACGTTATTGAAAGGAGCATTGACATGAAAAAATTATTTTTGATTGTAGTTGTTTGCCTTGTTCTTTACGGTACTGGTTTTGCGGAAGAATTTCGAAACCAGATTGACACATATGACATTGAAAAGCTTGAAGAAATAGCCGCCAGCATCAGATCGGATACCAAAATATACTGGACGAAGTCATTCACACCTTCCATGATTACTCAAGCCAGCGAACAGGCGCAGCTGGATTTCTCGTATATTTTGATCAGGCAAAATGGCGAACTTATCAGACAGAATAACGAGATAATTCGTCTGCTTCGAAAAATTGCCAAATAATTATTCTGTTACTGTACTGTAGAGCTGATCCTGGAACTTAGACAGCTGAAAAGCAACTAATAATTGCTATAAATGGTTCTTGAAAATTCTTGGAAAATTAAAAATATCGAAGAATTCTTGCAGCATCAACAACAATCCGGCCTGTTCTATAGAACCGGCCGGAATACTTAATGATGGTTGATGGGTATCTCTTTCATTTTATATTTTTTTTCATCAGGAAATAGAGATAGGGCTCAATTATGCCCATATCTCTGAGGTCATCCCATAATCGCTCGATATCGTTCCGATCCACACCATAAAAAATATTTCCCGGTACTGCCATATTTGAAGCCAATATTTTGAGCCCTTCGGGGGTCATGAAATAGTTATCGCCAATCAGCAAAAATTCTCCGGCGGAATTTTCATCAACCCTCAGTAATTTTTCAATTATTGCATTTAAAAAAGTATGATTTACCTTTAGATACTCGTTTGCAATATAGTGACTGGTGCTTGAAAATCCTTTTTTATCCATTAGTTACCCTTCCAAAAACATTTTAAAATTTCCGGACTGCTGCGGAATTGATCCTTTGGTCAAATACAGCAACGTATAATATACATTATGTAAAAGACACCGATTATTATTGCAAATATAGCTCCAATCCAACTTATTTATAAACAGGACATTTGATTGATAAAATTTTTTCAAATGCCGCACAGAACGAATTCTGATCTATATATTGGATTACATTCCAGCCCTTCTGTTTTGCTCTTTTAACATTTCCTGC
>MVQR01000234.1 GCA_002067815.1 Syntrophus sp. PtaB.Bin001
CGAAGGAAAAGAAAAACGCAAAACCAAGGAAAATTCCGAAGAGAAATAGCGTCATGTCCGGTATAAGAATCAATGCCTTTCCGCATCACTTAAGGTGCAGCGTGTAAGCAAGAATAAGACAAGAATCGGAAAGGGGATAAACATGCAGAAAAATATGCTGGATCAAGTATCTTGTTGTTGTTCATCCGACACGCTAAAGGCTTCGACGCAACTAACCTTGTTGGATGGTTCTCGGGTAGGCATCGTTAACCTGGATAATACCTTCGAAGAAGTTTCGGCATTGAACTTGGCTGATTCCGAGAAAATCAAAGCCGAGCTCTTGGACAGAGTTGCAAAAAAGAATTATGCGCCTTCCTGTGCGGAGAGAGAATATTCCTCCGCTTTGTTTAGGGAATTCAAGAGATATTTAGATCAGGTTCAGCCTGAGTAAAATCCATCTCGCGTCGGAATACCGCGAGAATCGCCGTTATTCAAGAGGGGAGCGAAAATCTTCCAGAGTTTACCATAACATTAAATTGTTAAACCCAAGAGCGCCTCATGTTACGAATTCATCATGTAAAGAGTACGCCCGGTTTCGCCTTGCTCTTGATTCTGACCTTTTTTCTCTTACTTACGGTATTTCCCGTTCAGGCCGGTGAGCGGAAATTTCCCCTGACCGGCGCTGTCCGTTATGCCCTGGAACACAACAACGAAATCCGCGCCGCCGAGAGCTCCGTTGCCGCAAAAAAGGATGACGTCGGCCTGGCGCGGAGCCAGCTGTTGCCGAAGGTATTTTTCGAAGAGCGCTACCTGCGCACCAACAATCCCACCTATGCATTCATGGCCAAGCTTAATCAAGGACACTTTACCCAGCAGGACTTTGCCATTGACAGCCTGAACAATCCCAACCCCATTGACGATTACCAGACCCAGTTCGGTTTCGAGCAACCTCTTTTCGTGCCGAAGGCCTGGGTTGGCCTTGATCTGTCAAAGCGCGAGTTCGAGGCGGGCAGGATCGAACTTATCCGCAAGAAGGAAGAAATCGCCTTCAGGGTCTGCTGCGCCTGGTTCAATGTGCATACAACAAAGGCTCAACTCGCCGCGGCGGAAAAAGGTGTTGCCGATGCCCTTGAGCATTATCGGATCGCCAAGCTGCGTTATGAAGCCGATTTAGGCATGGTTGCCGACACCCTGCGGGCTAACACCGCCCTTGCCGAAGCAAAGCAGCGTAAGGTAACTGCGGAGAAGCAATACAACCTTTCCCGGCGGATGCTCGGTCTGCTGTTGGGCCTTAACGATTCCGTGGACGTGTCCGACGAAATGCCCGACTTCGAGGTCCGACGGATGGAAGATTACACCAAGGCCTCTCTGGAACGAAATGATGTGCGTTCTCTAGCGCTTCGCCGGGAGAATGCGGAAAAGAACATCCGGTTGGCCGAGATGGACTATCTGCCCTATGCCGGCGTTGGAGGCGGCATGCAGTGGAACGATCCGTCCCATCCCTTTGGCGGCGACGGCGACAGTTGGCAGATTACGGCCTTCCTGAGGTGGAATCTTTTTGACGGAACAAGACGCGAATACGAGCACTCGAAGGCAAAACACCAGGCCAGACAGGCCATGGAACATTTACAGGGAATGAAAAACGCGGTGACCTATGGCCTTTATCAGGCCCAGCTCGGCCTGGAAGAGGCCAAAGCCAATCTGGAGCTGGCCCGGGAAGCGCAGAAGACGGCGGAGGAGGGCAGGCGGTTGGTCCAGATGCGTTATGAAAACGCCTTTTCTCCCATTGTGGATCTACTCGATGCCCAGGTTGTTCTTGACAGGGCGCGGGCCGGTCTGGTGTCCCGGGAAAACGAGTACCGGATCGCCATCCTCAATCTCGGCTGGGAGAGCGGTACGATCTTCAAGGATCTCGGCATCGCCGAAAATGCTGAAAAATCAGAGGAAATACCATGATGATTAGAGGAAAGCGGCTCTGCTCTTTTTTTGCGATTCTGGCGCTTTTGGTCATTCTCTCTGCCTGCGGCGATAAGGTGGAACCTGGCGCCGCAAAGGTAAAGAGGCAGGCAATAACCGGAGTGACCGTCACTGTTGTCCAACCTTCGAAAATCGCGGATAAATATGAAACCTCAGGCACGGTGAAGGCCGGAATATCCAGTGTCGTTGCCAGCCGGGTCATGGGAACTGTCATGACCGTTCACGTTCGGGCAGGTGATCGTGTCAAAGCCGGACAGCTTCTGGCTACAATAGACGATAGGGATGCCGCCCAGAAGGTGCGCGCAGCAGAACAGGCCCTGAAAGCCGCCGAGCAGGGCAAGGCGATGGCCGATCTGACCTACCACCGATACAAAAGGCTTCATGATGAGAAGGCCTTGTCGAAACAGGAAATAGATCAGATAGAAACCCAAAAGAAAGTGGCCGATGCCGGTTACGAACAGGCGGCAGCCGGGCTGGAGGAAGCCCGGGTCTGGCGGGGATTTTCCCGGATTATGGCGCCCGCCGCAGGCGTAATAACCGACAAGCGCATTGATCCGGGGAGCATGGCCATTCCCGGGATGCCTCTTTTTACGATCGAAAGCGGCGGGGATTTTCTCCTGGAATCAACGGTAGACGAGTCATTGTCGGGAAAGCTGACGGTGGGAATGGAAGCGGATGTTTCCATCGAATCACTCAACATCTCGACGAAAGGTAAGATCAGTGAGATCGTCCCTACAGTGGACCCGGCAACGAGGACCTTTCTCGTAAAGATCACCCTGCCGGACAAAAGGCTCCGCAGCGGCCTCTTTGCAAAGGTGCGCCTGCCCCGGGAAGAACGCGAGGCACTTATCGTCCCCAGGAAAGCAATCGTGGAAAAGGGTCAGCTCACTGGACTCTATGCAGTCGATGCCGATGGGGTCGTTACCTATCGACTGGTCCGGATCGGAAAAGTTTATGATGACGGCACCGAAATTCTCTCCGGCCTCAATGCCGGAGAGCGGATTGTTACTGACGGCCTGGAAAAAGCTGTCGACGGCGGTCAGATCGTCACAGGAGCATCAAGATGAGCAGCGACCGGATCGGAATATCCGGAAGGATCGCCCGCGCCTTCATCTCGTCAAAACTCACCCCCCTCATCGTGATTGCCTCTTTGCTGCTGGGAATTTTCTCAGTAATAGCAACGCCCCGTGAGGAGGAGCCTCAGATTCCCGTTCCCATGATCGATGTCACGGCGTCTTATCCCGGCGCTTCGGCCAAAGAGGTGGAGGAACGCGTTACCCGCCCCATGGAGAAGCTTCTCTGGGAGATCAAAGGCATTGAGTACATCTATTCCATCGTGAAGCCGGGACACAATTTGACCATTGTCCAGTTCTATGCCGGCGAGAGCATGGAACAAAGTCTCGTCAAGTTGTACAACAAATTAATGTCCAACTACGACAGCATCCCTCCCGGGGTTTCCCAGCCGTTGGTCAAGGCCCGATCGATCGACGACGTTCCCATTCTCAGTCTGACTCTCTGGAGTCAAAATCCCCAAATTTCAGGCTATGAACTGCGGCGGATAGCCCTCGAACTCTGTACGGAAATAAAGAAAAACCACAACGTAGCCGCCTTCACAGTAATCGGCGGCCAGCGGCGTCAGGCAAGAGTCATTCTCGATCCAGCCAGACTTAAGGCCTATAATGCATCTGCCTTTCAGATCATGGACGCCTTAGGTAAATCCAACTATGCATTGCCCTCCGGCTCCTATCCCTCCGGAAATCAAGAGACGCTTGTCGATACGGGAAGGCTCTTGCATGATATTGAAGATGCAGGCCGGGTTGTAGTTGCTGTTCAAAACGGCAGACCTGTCTATCTGAAGGACGTCGCACGACTCAGTGACGGTCCTGAGGAGCCGGGCAACTATGTCTTCATGGGCCTCGGTCCTTCAGCGCAACGCAAAGGAATATCCGGCAACCCTGCCGGGCATTATGAGGGGGTCACAATCGCCATTGCGAAGAAAAAGGGGGCGAACGCCAGCATCGTCGCCCGCGAAGCCCTGGCAAAAGTCGACGCCCTTAGAGGAAATTTAATCCCTTCAGACGTGAACGTCACGGTCACGAGAAACTATGGGGAGACGGCCAAAGAGAAGTCCGATGAACTCCTCGATCATATGCTTCTCGCCACGATCTCCGTCGTCATCCTCATTGCCCTTGCCCTCGGCGTCCGGGAGGCCCTCGTCGTGGCCGTAGCGGTACCCGTAACCCTCGCCCTCACCTTGCTTATCAATAACCTTTTCGGCTACACACTCAACAGGGTAACCCTCTTCGGCCTGATCTTTTCCATCGGCATCC
>MVQR01000235.1 GCA_002067815.1 Syntrophus sp. PtaB.Bin001
GGGCTTACCCCTGAAGAAAAACTGCTCCGGTATTTTTATCCCGATAAATTGTAAACAACGCTCGATTTTCTTACAAATTATGAAATAACATAATAAATTATCCTTATTAGCGTATTGTCCGTTAATATTACTAATGTCATTTTGAGAAAATTTGGATCAAATATCTTGATTTATTTTCCAAATTGAATTAGATATTAATTAATTATGAATGTTTTTTTCATTTATCTTTCAACAATAATCAAATTCATGATTCGATATTAATTTTGCTTTGTTGACATTAACTTTTTGAATGATTATTTTTTTATAAATTTATTCAAGGAGATAAACTTTTTTGATAAATAAATATAAATGTAAAAAAAAGGGCGGTGCAATTCAAGAAATCTGCACTGATTCAACATGTGAATGGCATTTAAAAAATGAATCTTTCCTAAATTGCACATGGGTGGCTTGTAACTATGGCCCGTTCACATTAGAAGAAGTAGGTGACATGATGGGGGTTACTAGAGAAAGAATAAGACAAATCGAAGCTAAGGCACTAAAAAAGCTGCAGCACAAAAAGAGGAGAGATCAATTAAAAGATTTCGCTTTACCTAATAATGAATGGGATGTGGTCTGATTTATGTCTTATTGTTTCATAGTTGGAGGCATGAACATTTTTAAGTCATATGACTCAACAATGTAATTGATTCCATAAGGTATTTCTTGTTCTCGATAAAGCACATTTGCCATTGTTGAACCAGCTTGATAAAATATATATTCAATTATAGATTCATATTTTTTCCTTGGATAAACAATAACGGGATCACCTTGAATTCCTACCATCTTTGCAAGTAATTTGACTGCGTATTCCTTATCGCCAAGATAATCTACAAGCCCCAATTGCTTAGCCTGCCTTCCTGTAAGAATTCTTCCATCAGCAATCTCTTTTAACGCTTCAGAAGAAATTGCACGGTTACGCATTACAACATCGAGAAATTGGCTATAAATATCGTCAACTAGCCCTTGAAGCAATTGTTTTTCCTCTTCCGTCATTTCACGTACCGGTGATCCGATATCTTTATATTTTCCACTTTTTATCGCAGCAGCTTTTAACCCCACTTTCTTCATAAGTTCTTCAGCATTTGTGAAATACATAACCGCCGAAACACTCCCCGTTAAAGTGCCCGGATTAGCGACTATCTTTTCTCCCGCGCATGCAATCAAGTATCCACCAGATGCGGCAACGGCACTCATTGAAGCAACAACTCTTTTCTTTCTTCTGAGTTCCATTACCGCCTCGTAAATTTCTTGAGACGGCGCTACTCCACCTCCAGGTGAATTGATTCTAAGTATTACTCCTTTCACTGAATTATCTTTACCAAATTCCTGGAGATTTTCAGTAATATCAGTTGAATCCCTTATTACACCATCAATATTAACGATACCTATTTTATTACTGTTGGAAAATGCAGCCCGCTTTCCGGCGATACATGATAATCCGTAAATCATAATGTAAAAAAAGGGGAGCAGAAGAATCAGTAAAATAATCCCCCAAATCACCGGATGTCTTTTCATCAATTATTGTCCAGGACTACTTATTCGGATCAACCAGCCTAACATCCGCATCAACTAAAGCTTTCCCGAGATTTGATCCTACATTTTCCCTGTTGTTAATGTATTGACTGACGGAATGACCTCCCTCAGGATTTACTTCTGTATCCTTAATACTTAATCGTATTTTTCTTCCTTTAACATCAACACTCTTTACAACAGCCGAAACAGTATCGCCGACAGCAAAGATTTCAGAAGCTGCTTTGACTCTTTTATGGCTAAGTTCGGAAATATGAACAAGTCCTTCGATGCCTTCTTCAACCTCGACAAAAATCCCAAATTCAGTGAGGTTAGTAACTTTTCCAGAAACAACGGATCCGACTGAATATTTCTCGTAAAAATCTTCCCAAGGATTCTTTTCTATTTGCTTGATGCCAAGAGAAAACTTTTCATTTTCAACATCTATATTTAGAACTACCGCTTCTATTTCCTGTCCCTTCCTATAAATTTCAGACGGATGCTTAATCCGATGTTTCCACGAAATGTCCGAAACATGAACAAGCCCATCAATTCCATCTTCTACACCAATAAATATCCCGAAGTTTGTAACATTTCTAATTATACCTCTAACGATGGCTCCTTCCGGATATTTCATCTTTAACGTTTCCCAGGGATTATCAGTAGTCTGCTTAAGTCCCAAAGAAATTCTTTTATTCTCTTTGTTTACATCAAGAATCATGACCTTCAAATTCTGACCTAAAGATAATACCTTTGATGGATGCCTTATTTCCCTTGTCCAGAACATCTCTGAAACATGAATCAGCCCTTCCACTCCGGGTTCCAATTCCACAAACGCCCCATAATCCGTCAAATTGACGACTTTGCCTTCAGCAATACTACCAACAGGATACTTTTCAGTAATCATCTCCCATGGATTTTCGATTAATTGTTTAAGTCCAAGGGAAACTCTTTCTTTTTCACGATCAAACGAAAGGACTTTTACTTTGATTTTTTCTCCTTTTGTAAAATTCTCTGAAGGTTTTGCTATTCTTCCCCAAGAAATGTCCGTAACATGCAAAAGCCCATCAATACCGCCAAGATCAATGAATAAACCGTAATCAGTGATGTTTTTGATGATTCCCTCAACAACTGCTCCTTCATGAATATTTGCAAGGGTTTCTCTTTTTTCTTCTTCTCTTTCATGCTCTAATATCGATCGACGAGATAAAACGACATTATTTCTCTTGCGATCATATTTAATCACATCAAACATTAAAATCTGACCGACAAATTTATCTAAATCTCTAACCGGACGGATATCGACCTGGGAGCCTGGAAGAAAGGCCGGTATTCCAATATCTACTGACAAACCTCCTTTAACCCTCTCAACCACGGTCCCTTTAACAGGAAGATTATTGTCGCATGCATTCTTAACATCATCCCATATTTTTAACTTTGCAGCTTTATCTCTTGAGAGAACGAGATTACCCTCTTGATCCCTTCTCTCTACCATTACCTCAATTTCATCTCCTACATTAACAGTGATGTTGCCTGTTTCATCTTTAAGCTCTTTCGCCGGAATGTACCCCTCTGTTTTCCAGCCAACATCAACCATAACCACATCAGAGTTTATCTGAACGATTCTGCCTATTACAAGCTCACCTAAATGAACACTCTGCAAACTTTGTTCATATAGCTCTTTAAATCCCATCATATCTTCGCTATTTAAATTTTGCTGACTTTCTTCTGCTTCTTCTCCTCTTTTTCCTTCTTCTTCTGAAATTAAGTTATCATCGTTAACCATTAAACTGTCCCCCTTGAATTTTTTAAAGCATACAAATAGAAGGGTATTGCTAACACACTGCTATAAAAATATCAAGATTAATTCTAACCTTAAAATTTAAATATTGATTTAATGACGACTATTTTTGGAATGTGTTTATTACGCTCATCATCATAGCAACTACCTGTTCGAAATTAAATAATGTTGAATCAATAACAACAGCATCTGCCGGAATCTTAAGAGGGGAAATCGAGCGTTCACTATCCTGCTTGTCTCTCAGCTCCATCTGTTTTTTAACAACGTCTAGTTCACAAGGAACACCTGATTCAACAAGTTCTTTTTGACGCCGTTTGGCTCGCTCAAGCGCAGTTGCCTGGAGAAAGAACTTCAAATCAGCATGAGGAAAAACTACCGTTCCCATATCTCTACCTTCGGCTACAACACCACCTAATTTACCAAATTCTTGCTGTATTGGCATCAATACATTTCTAATTATGGGAAAAGCAGATAGTCGTGAAGCCATAAAGCCAATTTCTTCCGATCTGAGTTCTTTGCTAATATCAATATTGTCTAATATCACTTTAACAATGCCGCGCGATGGTTCCAGATGAAGATCTAATTTTGCTGAAACTTCGACTATTGATTGAATATCATTTACGTCTATGTCTTCTTTTTTAATTTTATATGCAATGGCTCGATAAAGAGCCCCGGTATCCAAATAGAAGTAAGATAGCTTCTGCGAAATGACTTTACTTATAGAACTCTTTCCAGCTCCAGCGGGACCATCGATAGTGATTAGAAGTTCTTTATCCATTATTGACTCTATGTATTAAAAAGTAATCTTAACTTATTTCTATAGCTTGTAATTTATATAAATGATATCACTCTTGTCCAAATTAGCTTTTTTAAGAAGGGAAAGTTGAGCCCTGATTTGGTATAGGAATTTTGGCCAAAT
>MVQR01000236.1 GCA_002067815.1 Syntrophus sp. PtaB.Bin001
TCCATGCAGGTTTATCGCTACATGGATATCGGAACGGCAAAACCCACACCGGAAGAGAGGAATCAGGCGCCCCATCACCTTATCGACATCGTGAATCCCGATGAGGCTTTCAACGCCTCGTGCTTTATGGAGAGAGCCAGGGCCGTAATTGCCGACATTCAGAAGCGGGGGAAGGTGATTATTGTCGTCGGCGGCACGGGGCTTTACATCCGTGCCCTGCTAGGAGGGCTTTTTGATGGTCCTTCTGCCGATAAGGAATTGCGCCGTGCCTATTTCGCTGTTCTGGAAAAGGAGGGTAAAGCAGGGCTATACGAAATGCTGAAGGCGAGGGACAGCAAGGCCGCGGCGGCCATTCATCCCAACGACACTTCGCGAATGATCCGGGCGCTGGAAGTTCTTGAAATGACCGGCGTCTCCATTGTGGAGCAGCAGCAGGAGCACGGTTTTTCCCAGCAGCCTTACTCGGTTCTGAAAATCGGACTTCGCGCTGAACGTACCGTCCTCTATGAACGCATTGAAGCGAGAACGGACCAGATGATGGCGCAGGGGTTTCCGGAGGAAGTGCGGCGACTTCTTGATATGGGGTTTCATGAAGGCCTCAAGCCGATGCAGGCCCTTGGCTATAAACAACTGGTCCGGGTTTTGAGCGGAGACCTTGATCTTGAAGAAGCTGTTTGTCAGGTGAAACGGGAAACGCGGCGTTACGCCAAGCGCCAGCTGACCTGGTTCGGTGCGGACCCGGATGTACGCTGGTTTGCCCACTGTGATATGAAAGAGATTGCCCTGTCTGCCTGTCGTTTTCTGATGGAGGAATTGTGATAATGAACGATGCAGCCTGACTGGGGAAACCTGCAAATTTGCTTGACTTCAGACGGGGATAAAGATAATTATGCGCCTTGCAATTAGGTCCTGCCGGGGATTTGCATGGTCGCGAAATTCGGAAACTTTTATTTTTAATAGCAAGTCGCGTTCAAGGAGGATAACAAGGCGGCAAGAAGGAGGCGACGCAGTCGTATTGGATAATACGTCGAGGAGCCGACGACAAATCCAACGAAGTTAGACCTTTGAAGGCGATTTGTATAAGGGCGCAAGGCTGCCTTCCCGGATTGAGAAACAGGGAAGAAAAGGGGCAAATCTGAGCCCTTTAATTTTTTGGAGCACCTGTAATGGACAAGGAGTCTTTGAACAAAGCGTATGAACCTCGGGAAGTCGAGGAAAAGTGGTATCAGTACTGGCTGGATTCCGGTTATTTCCATGCCGAAGATTCAGGAGAAAAACCTCCTTTTGCGATAGTTATCCCGCCGCCCAATGTAACGGGAATACTCCATATGGGGCATGCCCTGAACAACACGTTGCAGGATGTGATCGTCCGCTTCAAGCGAATGCAGGGATATAACGCCCTCTGGATGCCGGGTATGGACCATGCCGGCATTGCCACTCAGAATGTCGTCGAGCAGGAGTTGGCTCGGGAAGGGCTGACGCGCCACGATCTGGGCCGGGAGAAGTTTGTCGAGCGGGTCTGGGAATGGAAGGCAAAATTCGGAGGGGTGATCATCAACCAGTTGAAACGGCTGGGGTGCTCCTGCGATTGGGAGCGGCAGCGGTTCACTATGGATGAGGGCCTGTCTCGCGCAGTCCGGGAAGTCTTTGTCCGGCTTTATAAAGATGAGTTGATCTATCAGGGAGATTATATCGTCAACTGGTGCCCCCGCTGTCATACCGCCATCTCCGATCTGGAAGTGGAGTACAAGGAGGAGGCCGGCCACCTCTGGAATATCCGTTATCCCCTCGCCGATGGCAGCGGCGAGATCGTTGTGGCCACAACCCGTCCGGAAACCATGCTGGGCGACACGGCCGTGGCCGTTCATCCCGACGACGTCCGCTACAAGGCCATTGTGGGCAAAGAAGTGATCTTGCCGCTGGTGAACCGGAAGATCCCCATCATTGCAGATGACTATGTCACCATGGATTTCGGCTCCGGGGCGGTGAAGATCACCCCGTCGTCCGATCCTGCCGACTTTGCAATGGCGGAAAGGCACAGCCTGGAAATCATCAACATCATGGACGGCAGCGCCGTCATCAATGAAAACGGCGGTCCTTACCAGGGGCAGGACCGCTACGAATGCAGGAAAAATGTCGTGGCCGATCTGGAGAAGCAGGGCTACCTCGTCAGCGTCGAGCCTTACATGCACAACGTGGGACAGTGTTATCGCTGCAAGACCGACATTGAACCGGCCGTTTCCAAGCAGTGGTTCGTAAAGATCAAGCCTCTGGCAAAGGCGGCCATCAGCGCCGTGGTCAAAGGAAAAACGCGAATTGTTCCCCCCATGTGGGAAGCGACCTATTACGAGTGGATGAACAACATCCGCGACTGGTGCATCTCCCGCCAGATCTGGTGGGGTCATCGCATTCCCGTCTGGTATTGCGATAACTGCGGGAAGATGATCGTTTCCACTCAGGACCCGGATTCCTGCCCGGATTGCGGCAACGCTTCCCTGCGCCAGGAAGAGGACGTTCTCGATACCTGGTTCAGCTCCGCCCTGTGGCCCTTTTCCACCCTGGGTTGGCCGGACTCGACGCCCGCCCTGAAGACATTTTATCCGACCTCCCTGTTGATCACCGGGTTCGATATTCTCTTCTTCTGGGTGGCCCGGATGATGATGATGGGAAAATATATCATGCACGATGTTCCCTTCCGGGATGTTTATCTCCATGCCCTGGTCCGGGATGAAAAGGGCGAAAAGATGAGCAAATCCAAGGGAAACAGTATCGATCCCCTGGATATGATCGACAAATACGGAACCGATGCCTTCCGCTTCACCCTGGCGGCCTTTTCCGCTCAAGGAAGAGACGTCCGGATGTCCGAGGAACGCATCGAGGGCTATAAATTTTTTGTTAACAAGATCTGGAACGCCGCACGCTTTTCTCTCATGAATCTGGAAGATTTCCCGGCAGCAGAGGCTGCGGTCGGCAGGGAAGAAAGATCGCTGAAAGACCGCTGGATACTGAGCCGGCTTCAGCGCGCCACGGGCGAGGTAGTCCGCAGTCTGGAGGAGTATCGGTTCAACGATGCCGCCGCCGCTGTTTATTCCTTCTTCTGGCATGAATTCTGTGACTGGTATCTGGAACTGGCAAAGCCGACCCTTTACGGCAAGGAAACGCCGGAAAAACGCCTCGCTTCCCAGCAGACCTTAAAAGAGGTTCTTAAAGGCGGACTGAAGCTGCTTCATCCCTTCATGCCCTTTGTCACGGAGGAAATCTGGCAGAAACTCACGAATGACGGGACTTCGATCATGGTCAGCACCTTCCCCGCAGTAGATGAAGCCTTGCTGGATGATGATGCGGAACGCGAGATGGAAATGATCATGAATGTGATTACCAGCATCCGGAACATCAGGGGAGAAATGGGGATAGCTCCGTCCAAGAAACTCCGCGTAATCATTTCCGCTCCTCAGGATGTGGAAAAGGCGATTGTTGAAGCACAGCAGAACGACATCAGCAACCTTGCCGGTCTCGCGGGACTTTCCATTGAGGGAGACAGAGAGGAACCGAAAGGCTCCGCAACGGGCGTCGTCGGTTCGATGCGCATCTTTGTCCTTCTGGAAGGCCTGATCAATATTGCCGAGGAAAAGGCAAGACTGGAAAAGGAACTGGCGAAGCTCGACAAGGATCTGGCCATCGTTTCCAAAAAGCTGGCGAACCGTGACTTTCTGGCAAAGGCGGCGGAGGCCGTCATCCGGAAAGAAGAAGAAAAACATAAGGCCTTGCGGGAAAAGCATGTCCTGCTGCAGGCGGCCTTAAAGAAATTTCAGATCATGGAAGTGGAGTAAAAATTGCCATGATTTTCCCGGGACAGAAAATTCTGCTGGATGCCCTGATTAGCGCCTCTCTGGCGGAAGATGTGGGATCGGGTGATGTCACAACAACCGCCATATTGAGCGGACAGGAGAATGGCCATGCTCGTGTTGTGGCCAAATCGGAACTGATTATCGCCGGAATGGATATCTTCAGCAGGGTTTTTTTCACAGTGGATGATCGGATTCAGTTTACTTCCTTTCGTCAGGATGGGCAACGCGTTCAGCCGAAAGAGGTGGTTGCCGAGATTTCCGGTTCACTGGCGGGTATATTGATTGCGGAACGGGTGGCCCTGAATTTTTTCCAACGGATGTGCGGCATTGCCACGACGACGCGACAGTACGTCGATGCCGTTGCCGGGACGAAGGCAAAGATCCTGGATACGAGGAAAACAGCGCCCGGTC
>MVQR01000237.1 GCA_002067815.1 Syntrophus sp. PtaB.Bin001
CCCGCCTTCATCCCAGGCCAGGGCACGATTCATCAACAGATCGATATCCGCGGAAACGCCTGCATTGCCCGGCACAACGAGGCATTTGCTCCCTGCTGCGGCAATTTCCGCTGCCAGGGCATCCAGCCGTTCTTTGCGCCGGGCATAGATCACCACGTCGGCTCCAGCCTGTGCCAAGGTCAGGGCTGTGGCGCGTCCGATCCCGGAACTGGCGCCGGTTACAATCGCTGTTTTTCCTTGAAGAAGTTTATCCATCGATATTTCCCCTTTTCTTGCTCATGATCCGTAATTAGATGGGTTTTCGGCATACTATCTGGGCCACGGCTCTTGGAGGATTTTCCAGAAGGCCTTCAAAATAATGGATTGTCTGCCAATCCTTGAACCAGTCGGCCAATTCTCCTGGCTTCAGGAGATAATCGGGATTGTGAGGACGTCCGTACTTCGGCTGTTCGATTGTGAAGGTTTCATAGATAAGAATTCCCCCTTTTCGAATCCCCTTTCTGATACAGGGAATCAACGGGCGATGAAGGTAGCGGAAAACCAGGATGGCACGGTAATATTCCTCTTCAAGAGGATTCCGGCCGGTTTCCAGATCTACCTCCCAGAAGCGGGCCTGGAGCCCTTTATCTTCTGCGGCTTTTTTAGCCTCTTCCAGCGCCTCTCCGGATCGATCGGCCAGGATTACCGGCAAGTCCAGGCCGGCAAGGAATAGACCGTTTTTCCCATTGCCGCAGGCCAAATCCAGAACGGGGCCTTCCAGCGATTTTTCCTTCAGGAGAGAACTGAATTTTACCAGCAGTGGATTAGGAATCATGGAAGTTGAGCTAATGCCGGAGATAATGAAAAGATAAGGATTGATAAGGGGGGAACCGATCGTTTCGCCGTCTTGCGAAGCGACTAACAATCGGTTCCCTACGATATGCATGCTTATGGAGCTAACCCCTTTCCCGGCGTCGCCCCAGCTTGTTCTATTGGAAAACTATTGGAAAATGCCGCAGACAACATAGGCGTCCATGCCGTCCACTTTCTGTACCCAGGATTTCTTGAGCTGCATCTTTTTTGTGGCCGGGTTCGTCCAGTTGTAGCTTGTCCAGCCGCCGCCCTGGGATTTTGCCACTGCAATCTGTTCTTTGACGAAGAAGGCTCCTGTGACAGGATCTTTCGATTCCAGCAGATTCTTGCCCGCCAGCCCCGGTGAGGTACCATGTGCGAGGACTACTCCATTGAAATCGACAAAAGTAATATAAAGATCGCCTTTTCTAAACTGTCCGTTGGGGTTGCTAAACTCGGCAACCGCTTTATCTTTCCCATTGGCCTTCACGTAGGCCGCGGCATTCTGAGCCATTGCTTTTGCTTCATCCAGTGTCGCTGCACTTGCAATGTACGTTGCCGCAAAGACAAAAACACAAACCATCACCAGACTGCATACCAGCTTTCTCATAACAACCTCCCTTTTTTTATTTTGGCACGGAAGTGCCTGTGCTGTAATATCCGGGATGTTTCAACTTTTGTCAAGAAATATGGCCTGTGAAAGGTTGTGATTATCCGGAAAGTTACCTTTTCTTAAGGGTTGATCTCAATCGGCGTACCGTCGGCGACATACATCCAGATCTCCTCGATCTCTGCGTTGGTGACGGCGATGCACCCTCTGGTCCAATCCATGACCCTGTGCTTTTCGCCGATTTGTTGAAATTTCGCGGGCAAGCCGTGAATCATGATCTCGCCCCCGGGAGAAACGCCGAGAGTCCTCGCATACTCTTTGTCTATCGCATTCGGATAGGAAATATGCAATGACTTGTAATATCTGCTGTGGGCGTTGCGGCCGTCGATATAATAGAGTCCTTCCGGCGTTTTCGAATCGCCCTGATACATTTTCTGGCCCACCGGATTTCTTCCCAGAGACACCTTGTAGGTCTTCAGAATTTCTCCATCTTTTAAAAGAATCAATAATCTGTCGCTTTTGAAAACAACAACTTTATCCGCCTTCAGATTCGCCTGGGCCCTCCCCGGAATCAGGCAGAACAATAAAACCAAGACCAGACCGACAACGCCAAATGCAGCCACATAGTTCTTTTTCATTTGATAACGGCACCTTAAAGAAATTTGTATACATTCAGGACGGAAAGACTCCTTGATTCAAGATGAAGACGTGTATAAGAGGGCGGAGGATGAAAGTCAACACTTCAATCAACAAAATCAGGGTTAATTTATTTAAACCGTCTTCGACGCATCCTGATGATAAGTTGCTTTTGCTGCATCCTCATGCACTAATCATTCCTTATTTAATGATCGATTTTTCAGATAACAGGCGGTTTCTCGATAGCTGTCTTCTTATTCATTTCCGGACAACTTATGAAAAAAATCTTGAACGGTGTGGAAGATGAGTGTAACCTATATAAAAAGTGATGTTTTTTGCACAACCGCACCGATCAGTATAAAGAGACAGAATTGATCGCCATGAGAGTCAACGGATTTATCCAGGTTCTGCTCCTTTTTGCGGCTGTTAATTTTGCTCAGGCCCGGACTGATTATCCCGTCACATTCAATTCAAAGAACCCTGCAAGACAGCTTACCCTCATCGGTCAATTTTATAATCATACCGTCAAGCCGGAAGAAACGCTCCTTGACATAGCGAGAAGATACAATTTGGGAATTTCGGAACTCACGGCCTTTTATCCGGAAGAAGATCCCTGGCTGCTTGAGGCGGGAACAAGGATGCGAATCCCGGGACTCTGGATTGTCCCACAGTCAAAGCATCGGAGTATCGTGATCAACATACCGGAAATGCGCCTGTACTTTTTTCATCCGAAAAAAAGCACGGTCAGCACCCACCCCATCACGGTCGGCGAGGCAGACACGCCCACACCGATCGGCACATTCCGCATCATAGAGAGAGAGGTCGATCCGGAATGGAACATACCTTCAA
This sequence comes from Syntrophus sp. PtaB.Bin001, assembly GCA_002067815.1. Classification (GTDB taxonomy): domain Bacteria; phylum Desulfobacterota; class Syntrophia; order Syntrophales; family Syntrophaceae; genus Syntrophus. The sequence continues at coordinate 2,927 of MVQR01000237.1, forward strand.
AGCTGCAGTACAAATACAACAAGAAGATCATTCAGGCGGGAGACGACAACCCGCTCGGAAAATACTGGCTGGGTCTTTCCCGCCGGGGATACGGCATCCACGGGACGAACAATGCCTGGAGCGTTGGGCGGGTACTCAGCAACGGCTGCATCCGCCTCTATCCGGAGGATATCGAGAAGATCTTCCCCTCTGTGCGGGTGGGAACGGTTGTGGAGATCATCTATGAACCGGTGAAGTTCGGTTTTCGCCACAGGTTGATTTATGTGGAGATTCATGAAGACCCTTACGGTCTCATCCAGGACATCGAGGTACATGCTCGCAACCAAGCAGGAAAGATGAACATCGAGAAGTGGGTGAACTGGGAAAAGATTTACGCGGCCATGAAGGAGAAGAGCGGCGTTCCGATTCTGGTGGGCATAGTGCCGGAATAACTCCATTCTTCTGGAATTGCCGTGAAAAAGCCGACGAAGTCAGTGCTTTAAATAAAAATCGGAATAAAGTAACTGCGGCAAGTGGTTATTCCAATTCCATATCGAAGATTATTGTAAGGCGGCAAGACAGGCGATGCAGCAATACTAGAGCGCATGTCGGGGGGGGCCGATAACGCAGCCAATTTAGATAACGCTTTGATATGGAATCGGAATTAAACAACCGCTGAAGATGGCGGAAACCTTCGGGATTATTTGAAAGGAGGCTAAAGAATGAGGTCGAGATTCATTTTTCTGACGGTGATGGTTTTTGTTGCGATGCTCTTCATGGGCTGTGCAACGAGCGGCGACTTGGAAAAGCTTCAGGCCCAGGTCAACACTCTTTCGACAAAAGTGGACCAGGCGCAGCTGAAGGCCGATCAGGCGGCCAAGGATGCGGCGGAAGCCAAGGCCACTGCGGCGAGCAAGCAGGCCGATTACGACAAGGCCATAGACGAATGCAGCGCAGCGTCAGCCAAAGCGGAACAGGCGGCGTCACAGGCTGATGAATCGGCAAGACGCGCCGGAGAAAGTGCCCGGAAGGCCGAGGCGATCTTCATGAAATCCATGAGGAAGTAGAAATATTGCGTCGTGCCCCAACGCACGGCAACAGACAAAAGGCGGTGTCGCTCTCAACAGGACACCGCCTTTCTTATTCCGGAACTTTTCCGGACAGCATAAACTACGGAGATTTCCGCCGACATTCTCCCTTCTTTTACGCTGATCCTCGATATACGCCTTGATAGTCGGCTGTAGACAACGGCGCAATTTTACCGGCATTTACAATGGCGCCCGCCTTAATGGTTCCGATAAAGAGGGTATGATCACCGGCATCGACAGTCTGTTCCAGCAAGCAGTCCAGATAT
>MVQR01000238.1 GCA_002067815.1 Syntrophus sp. PtaB.Bin001
AACGGCGGCTGGTCGATGGATCCTTATATCGGAGTTGTACAAACGCTGTTCAATTATGCCCGTTCCCAGTTTAAAGACCTGAAAATCTATTTTTTCCATAATTCCATTTATGATTATGTATGGCTGGACCCGCAACGTCATTATAAACCGGAACCCGTTGAAGATTTTATCCGCAAGGATCCGGAAACGCGTTTGATTATGATTGGCGACGCCAGCATGGCGCCTTCCGAACTCATGCATAAGAACGGGGTCATTTATTACGACCAGAAACAAACGTTGCCTAGCATTGATCGATTGAAGATGCTTGCCAAAACCTTCCGGCACTCCGTATGGCTTAATCCCCAACCGGATTGGGAATGGCGGCACACCTGGACCATCGGGGTTATCCGGGATGTTTTCCCCATGTTTGAACTGACACTCGACGGCCTTGAAAAAGCTGTCAGACACCTTGTATCCCGCAATTAACCACAATCCTCACACTAACCGGGCAGAAGTGGACAAAATAGTCCACTTCTGCATCAGATCCAAACGTGTTTTTCCTTTCAGACGGCACAGGGACTTTCTCCTGCTTATTTAACGATATTAGCAATATCCTTAAATTTTTCATGAGCGGCTGTTCGTAAAAGCTCAAAGAGGACAGCCTCGGTACATGTAAGCGCACCGCCGGCGTTACGGATCAGATGCAAGCCGATTTCACGATTTTGGGCTGTTCGCGATGAGACGGCATCAGAAATGATATGAACCTCATAACCGGCGGCAAGCAGGTCTAAGGCTGTCTGATAAACACAGATATGCGTTTCGATTCCTGCAACCAGGATACTCTTTCGGCCGGTTGCCTTCAGAGTATCCATAAAGAATTCATTCTGACAGCAGCTGAAGCTTTCTTTGGCAATCGGCAACACTCCCTCGAGAAGAACGGCAATTTCGGGTATGGTCGGTCCCAGTTTGGCGGGAATCTGTTCCGTGACAATCAGGGGAATTTCCAAGACCTTCATCCCCCTGATGATCTTTTTGGCATTGTCAAACAGGGAATTCCGATCAGCCATAGCCTGCGCCAGGTTGCCCTGAAAATCAATCACGGCAAGAATCGTGTTTTCAGCCGTCAACATTATTAAGGGACTCCTTTTGTCGAATATCGAAAGTTGGTAATAATTCTAACGTTGGTCTTAACTTTCGTATGGCGGTTTCTTTCGATTCTGAATCGTGGCAAGTTGCTGATGAATCTCTTTGAGGGCTTCATTCTGGGCGGCAAGATGGTCCAGAATCGCCCGCAATTCTTCTTCCGCTTTAAGATTCAGCTCGTAGTTATGGTGGGTTTCCAACCGATCCCTCTCTGCCTGCCGGTTTTCACTTATCATGACTATGGATGCTGTATAGGCTGACTGTAGGGATAAAACTAGGTTCATAAAGATAAAAGGATAAGGGTCCCAGTGAGCAAACCAGGATACCACATTGACAATAAACCATACGGCCAGCAGAAGACTTTGGATAATCAGAAAGCGCCAAGAACCTACCGTCCGAGCCACTATGTCAGCGGCCTTTTGGCCTAAGCTTGGCTTTTCCCGGAGTAAGTCGTTTATGTTGCAGACAGGGGGGTGTCGATGCTGGTATGGCTCGGGAAAATGAAGCGATTTCATAATCTTCTCTCCTTTGCTGCCACCAAGTTATCTCGATGTCAAATTCGTCGGTTTCGCCATCGACTCGTCAACGCGTCACATATACTATTTTTGCCGTCTTAATTGTCCCCTCAAATTCAATCCGTTCAGGTTGTCACTATTTCCTCCGGCTTCAGGACGGAAGAATCCAGTGTCCTCCGAATTGCTGCAGCCAGATCCTTCATGAATAGGGGTTTCATGATGAATTCCTTTATTCCAAGTTTCTTGGCGTCCTCTTCGGTAATGATTTCGCTGAAACCTGTACAGAGGATTATAGGAATGTCTTTGCGGATTTGCAGCAGGTTGCGGGCCAAGACGATACCTGTCATCTGAGGCATGGTCATATCCGTGATCACCAGATCAAATTGTTGCGGATCATTGCGAAAGCGTTCCAGAGCTTCGAGACTGCTTCGAACACCCGTGACTTTGTATCCTAGGGCTCGGAGCATCTCCTGGCCCATCTCGACAAGCAGTTCCTCGTCGTCGACAAACATGACATGTTCGCGGCCGCAGGGAAGCGTTTTTTCAACTTCATAGGTAACAGGGAAACCTTCTTCATCGATTCTGGGAAGATATATCCGAAATGTAGCGCCTTTGCCAGGGGCACTGTCTACTGTCACGGCGCCGCCATAATTCTTAACAATTCCGTAAACTACAGACAATCCCAGCCCTGTGCCCTCTCCGGGAGCTTTTGTGGTAAAGAAGGGTTCGAAGATGCGGTTCTGAATATCAGGAGCAATTCCCTGTCCGGTATCGCTCACTGTAAGAATGACATATGGGCCAGGTTCAAGTTGCAGATCGGCATCAACATCTCCTGCGCGAATATCTCTGCTGTCCAGAGAGATTTCCAGAATGCCGCCAGTTTCCCTCATCGCATGAGCGGCATTGGTGCAGAGATTCATCATGATCTGATGAATTCGGGTCGGGTCGGCCATGATGGTGCTCGTTGCTGCCTTGATGTTCTGGTGGATATCAATAGTTGAAGGAATTGAGGAACGCAAGAGTTTTAACGACTCCTTGATGAGAATGGCGGGCTGCAAAGGTTTGCGTTCCTGATTGCTGTGTCGGCTGAAGGCAAGGAGTTGCTGAACCAGATCCTTGGCCCGTTCACAGATTTTGATGATCTGTTCCAACTTGGATCGCCACGGACTGTCATAAAGACCATAAAGGGTCATTTCCGTGTATCCTATGACGGCACCGAGGATATTGTTGAAATCATGGGCTATTCCTCCAGCCATGGTGCCGATGGCCTCCATCTTCTGAGCCCGGAAAAGTTGTTTTTCCAACGCCAGTCTATCCTGTTCCGCCTGCTTCTGGGTGCTGATATCAATGAAGCTTTCGACAATGTGAGGTTTGCCGCGCAAGGTCATGGTGGATACGGTTTTCAGAATAGGAAGTTCATCGCCGATTCCTGTTCTGAGCTGGTGTTCAGATCTCGCTGCGGATATTCCCTGGAATTTTACCGGGCAATCATTCAAGTCTTCACAGATAAAGCGATTGCAGCGTTCTCCAATAATTTCTTCTCTGGCTAAACCAATCAATTCCGCTGCCGGGGCATTTACATCTACAATGCTATGAGTTTCGGCATCAATAACGAGAACCCCGGTGTTAATATGCGAGAGAATATCCTGAAGCTGCTTTTCACTTTGCTTGAGGGCTTGCTCTGCGGTTTCCCGACGGGCAATCTCCTCACGCAATTCGGCGGTTCTTACCTCTACGCGATGCTCCAGAGATTCGTTCAGGGTTCTCAGCTCCTGCTGGGCGACCATTAAGGCTTTGTTCCTTTCGATTGCCGTCTCATAGGATGAGAGGAGAAGATTCAGTGTTTTGTGAATATTCGCAGCAATACGATAAGATTGATTGCCCAAACTAAAGTCGATCTTATCGGTTGTGGGCTTATCATCCGCTGCCAGTTTCTCGCCATCCAGCAGTCGTTTGACATGGGATGCAACCACGGTGTCGTCGTAAGGCTTCGATATGAAGTCGTCGGCCCCACATTCCAGGCTCTTGATTACATCCTACGGATCGGAAAGGATAGTTAAAAGAATGACGGGAATATTACGCAAATTCGGTTGGTCCTTCAACCAACGGCAAAATGCGTATCCATCCATCTCGGGCATAAGGATGTCGCTGATGATTATGTCAGGCTTGGCTTGGCTGAGATAGCCAACGGCCTCTCTGCCGTTTTGAACACTGTCCGTTTGATAGCCGGTTTCGGTAAGGATATGTTCCAGATGTTCGGCTTGCGTCGGGCTGTCTTCAACAATTAAAATTTTAACAGGCCGTTTATTAACTGTTTCCATCGTTTCCATCTTCTTGCCTTCGTGTTTTATTCAAAGATTATAAATCTGAAAATTTATGGGAAGTGCTTCAACAATATTAAAATACCAAATTATATAAAATGAATAATTTCAAATTTATCAACAGTTTATAACTTACCGGACATCACTTTCCTTCAGCAAAAAGGGGTTAACCGCATCGGCTAACCCCTTAAATAAGAGCAACTGGTAGTCCCAAGGGGAGTTGAACCCCTGCTTCCGGCGTGAGAGGCCAGCGTCCTAACCACTAGACGATGGGACCATGGATGGGGG
>MVQR01000239.1 GCA_002067815.1 Syntrophus sp. PtaB.Bin001
TCGGCAATATCAGAGAAGAGTTTCGGATCGATGATCTTTTTGTTCTTGTCCTTATAAAAGTTGATCATAAATGCCTCCTTAACGGTTATTGTAAATGACTTCCCACAAGGCGATCTTCAGGCGACTGCCATATTTTTTGAGCCATGTGGCTGCGACTCCAAATTCATCTTTCGCTTTTCTTTTTTCGGCTTCATCTTTCAGATTTTTGCCGATGTTGCGTTCTGTAGAATATCTAAAGTAAGCAGGCCACTTCAGACATTCCATGTCTTCGAGGCTGACGGCGTTTGCCCTCAGGATTTCTTTCTCCATGTTTGCCATACCAATAAAGGTATTCAGACGGTAAATCATGGCGTTGTTTATCAACTCATCCTCATGCCAATTCTGCAGCCGGTTTCCGATCTGCCGCAACTTCAAGAATTCATCCCAGGTGGCTGTTTCGCCGAAGACATTGATGCAATTACCCCTTTCCTCCTTTTGAGGATTTCCTGTCTTGGCCTTTTCAAGCGCCTCTTCTGCATCCATCGCCAGTTTGCTTAATGGAATATTAGGTTTCTGGATGGTTATTCCCGCAGAGAAGTGAATCTGGTCGTTATTGCAAGTGTACTCTGTAAAACGGTCTCGAAGCCATGCTGCCAGATCGATTACACGGTTCCATGGGCCAATGAGAAAGAGATCGTCACCGCCGGCGAAGACCGTGTATACTTCTGAAAATCGGGGGTCGGTCTTCAGAAGATGAGGCAGATAAACCGCAAAAAAGAAATGAAGTTGTCGGCTCAAGGTCGCCAGACGAGAAACAGTAAACTCTTCTTTCTCAAGACCGCAGGCCACTAGGAGGCCTAGTTGATCCACATCCACCTTGAGAATGCCCAAGGCTTGGATGCCGCAATATTCAACCTTCCCCTCGTTACTCTTGATATTTGAAGCTTTTGCCGCGATGTGCTCGAAAGATTTCGGATTTCCTTCCTGGATATCTTCGATAAATTGCCCCGCCTTTCCCTCACTCTTCTTTCCGGCTAGAATCCTGTCGTCATAAAGGTCTTCTTTTTGAAAAACAGGGACATATCCAGCCAGAAATCGCGCTGTGACCCTTTTTGATAGTTCCCCTGATGGGTTGATTGCAATGTCCCAATATTTGTAAAGGTCTCCACTTGCAGCAAGTTTATTTAAATCACCGGTGGGAAAAACAACCTGATATTCATCGAAAATTGGCGCTAACAGCTTTCCGGCAGAATCGAGAAGGTCCGCATCCTTTTGCGTGACGGCGATTCTGTTTTTTTTGACAAGATTTGTCCCGAGAAAGATATGATCGCGACAAACTTGACACATGGATTTGTTGCCATCCTTGTCCCCATATCCTTCCGTCCCTGGACTGGATGGCCTTTTCCCACAATATGGACAAAGAGGCGGATTTAAATCGTTTTGAAATTTATCCAGGTAGCCGGACACCGCTCCACCGAATTTGTCCAGCGAGAATTTCTGGAATTTTCGCTCTGCCATTCTCTTCGTAAGCGACTCCCAAAGAGAGAGAAACTTACCTGAAACGAAATCTTCCGGTGATGCATCCAACGTGGAAATTCCGATGGCATTTTCTCCGAAAGAAATGCTCATAAGCCAGGAATTAATTTTCGATTCAACTTCCGAGATTGATCGGATGGTTTTTTGTGTATTAGGTGCGATAAGTGTGAACTTTCCTGCGGCATTTAAGAGCAGTGAAGTTGAAGGAATACCTATGCTTCGGCAAAGCATGTCCGCGGCTAATTCGCAGAAAAGTGAAACGGCGAAAGACCGTCCGCGAAGAATTTTGGCACGGCTCTTACCCGCTTCTCCGCTGTCACTGAAGATAAAATCCTGTATGCCATAAAAATCCCCACCAACAATAATAAACTTATTTTGATCATAATCGCGAATTGCCTCCGTTGAAAGTGAGTCTGTGTCACGGTGATATAGATACAAAGCCGAGGATAAAGCAGAGACTGAACGGCAGTGGTCGTAAAGGGAAACATCCGGAATCACTTTGCCGGCTCTGGCGGCTGGTATCGCTGAAGTAAAAACCAGAAGCAGACTATCAAGATGGTCGAACCATAATTCCAAATTCACGTCTTTGTGAGCAAGTCTTTCCAGGGCAAAAACGAAGTCATCAAATAGTTTCTTATATTCTGCTCTGGCTTTTTCATCACTATCAGGTATGACCTCCTTGACGGGCAATGGATAGATATTGTTCGGTGTAAGTTCCTTTAAAGGGTAACGATAAACATGGTCTTTTGTCTTTTTTTTATCTTCCTGCAACAGAAATTCAAAGACGGGCAGTAAACGAGTTCGGCGATAATCCTGCCAGGCAATCGCCTGGTTATATTCTCGATCAAAGTTATTGCGATCCCAGCCACTACTGATTCGATCCGCCATTGCGATAATCCACTGGAGCGGTGTTTCGGGCTTGTGATGGCTGGCGGCAAGGTTTATGAAAGGATCGCCCAGGCCCCATCCGGCTCTATTGAACTTATTTGGAAGCAGCTTCTCGATATGATCAATAAAAGCGGCGGTATAAACAGCATGTCTGTGAGTAGAAACATTGTTGAAAAAAGGCTGATAAAGCTGGGCGTTGCCATCGAGAAATTCCGGTAAAACATGCATCCCATCTTCCGCTAGTTTCCCGATATCGTGCAGCAACCCCGCCAGTGCGATTTTTAGGACAGTGTCGTCCATTTGCTCTTCCTCCTTTGTGCTATGACTTCATCTTATTTCACGAAAACGAATTCTGCTCAAAAACGGCAACGTTGCGTTGTTGCCGCAGTATTTTCAAAAATCAAAAGACCAGGCGGATTCTTTCCCTTTCAAGGGGAATCCCATAGCGGGTGTCCGGGCGCTTTCCAGTCGCGGCTATCTCCAGCATGCGGCTGGCCGCCAAACCGAAACCTTTCTCCAGATCCTCCCTGATATGGCTTCGATAAGACTTGAAGTTCTCATAATCGAGATTGAGGATTCCGCCGTTGCTTGCTTCCCGCATGGCCTGAAAATCTCGGAAGGCGGCGATCCGCTTGTACAATACGGCGATCTGATCGTTGTGTTCTTCAATGGCGATGGTGCTCAAGTAGCAGTCCGTACAGTGGCGGCAATCGCGGTCGGGAAAAAGGCAATCCTTTTTGATGCCGGCAAAAAAGGCGTAAAGCGCCAGGCGGGTCGGGGGCATGTCCAGTTCCCGGCCTTTATAAATCAGTTTGCGGGCGGAAAGATCCACGGTCAACAAAGGCGCTTCTTCCCTGATCAGGGAGAGCATTAGGGTGGGCGGGTCCTGGGGCGTCTTCAGCAACTCGTCCTCGATACGGTTCCGGACGGAAACGAAGGGGACGGATATCAGGAAAATCCGGGCATAACGGGTTTCCTTGACGATGGGGTCACCTTTGCCGTCGCGCAGTTCGATGGCTGTGGAGGTGCGGGGCGGATAGAAGAAATCCCGGCTGCCTTCGAATTCAGGAGAGACCAGGACATGATAAACCCTGTCCTGCGGCCGTCCATAAAGATGCGCCGCGGTCATCAGACAGGCGCTCATAGTCTTGCGTCCACCGGCGATGGAAAAGAATACCGCCGTGTCCGGATCGCTTGTGAACCGAAAAGTCAGTGAAAGGCACAGTTCCAGAAGCTTTTCATTGTCTTCCTCATCGGCGATGTCATCGATCTCGATGCAGTTTCTGTCCTTGACGACATGGACGTTCTCTGTGCCGAAGGCGATGGAGGAAGGGGAAATGCCGTATTCCCTAAGATATCGGTAATATTGACCGTCGGTAGGAGACAGCAGGTGGGCGTTGATTTGCTCTTTGCCCTGTCTGGTCGTGATGACATGGATGGCCTGCACGCTTTGATCCTGCTGATGCAGGGCATAAAGCGTTTCGGTAATGACCTGGGGCGAAAGACCCGTAACGGCGAGGAGGATGTTTTTCATGGCTCGGTCCCGGTAACGGCGATTTTCCCCAGCCCGAAGGAGGTCTGCTTGCCGAGGTGGGTCTTTTCGCAGAAGCGCAGCAGGGGAAGAAATTCGTCCAGCGGCCCAGAATACCGGATGTCGCCGATCAGTCCGCCCATGAGCATCGACTGATCCTGACGATTGGAATACCGCTTCCAATCAAACCAGTGCAGGCTGGAGCGGTCAACGGAAACGCGACGGGCGCGTTCCACAAGTCCCCGGTAATCCAGCGCCGGCTCTCCCGCTCCGTAGTATTGACACAGGGAAGAAATCCGGCGAAGGGC
>MVQR01000240.1 GCA_002067815.1 Syntrophus sp. PtaB.Bin001
CATATCTTTTGCATTAGCCGACTGCGCCAGAAAAGTCAGATCATAGAGCTCATTCCAGCTCACCGGCGAGGGCTTCAGCGCGGCAAAATCAAAAACTTTATTCATCATCTTGTTTTTGATGTTTGTCTCTTTAATTTCCTGTTCTACAGCCTCATTATCTATTTTACGGTTAAAGGTTTCCTCCAAAAAAACTTTCAGCTTTTTAATCCTGACAGTCCAATTATCAAGGGCTTCACTTTGATCAGGCAGCTGGGGAAGATCCATCACATGCATCGGCTTGATATCGGAGATCAACTCAAACATTTTTTTCTTACCGTCACAGGTTGTTTCTGCAATCACCGCCTCCGATATAACAAAAAAAGGACAAGTGTCTGTTTTGATAAAACCGTAACTGGATTTAATCAGCGGGCAGAGATTGTTCGGAAGCACTGTTTCTCCCGCTTCAATTGTCTTATCGGCAAAGGCGCATAAAACTGCCGGAACAGCATTTACAGCCCGAATCACTTCCATCGGTGCATAGCTGCAATAAATTCCAACAACATTTTTTCCTTTTTCCCGTTGTGATTGAATATAACTCAAAGTTCGCTTGGCCGGTTCCCCGACAAATTCATCATTAACTAATGGTTCAACTCCAGTTTCCATAATATTTACTCCTTAATAGAGGGCATAATTTTTATCATTAAATAACGGCGCTAAAAGAAATACGCTAATCTGATACCTATGTCCTTCGTTGTTATACAATTTTCGGATTTGAAGGTATCCCGAGCCTTTAAAAGAAGCAAAGTCGAAGGAGTCAAATGCAAACCGACGGTTATCCCAGCTGTATGGTCGTCAAGTTCATCATTATTGCTTATTCCAGCAGCACTTGTTTCTCCACCATGATCGTAAAAGTAATCCGCAGATAAGAATAACGTTTTATTAACATCCCAAATTAGATGGGCTTCTCCATGGTAAATATTATCTTTTTCCAAGGTCAAATCAGCCCTAGTGTATTCATCATTATCGGTAAAAAATTGGGCAAATCCGAGCAATTCGATCATAAATGGTCCGAATCCTTTAACAATCGCCAGCTCCTCTTTAAACGACCATCTATTCGATCCCATTTGAATACATAACGGCTTATCATGCGTATATTCACCAAGTGGTGGAATTATATATTGAGTAAACTCAACCCATGTTTTTTTCTCCGGGTTTGCATATGGCCAGAAAACACCAGCTATGATTGGATCTCCAATTTGCGAAGCCGAATATTTTTTATTATTTGGTATATCAATGCTCATATCACCATAAGGTAATATTCCAGTTAAAGCCCACGGGTATTTTCCGACTTGACCATAGTATGTGTATCTGAGCATTGCGATATTTGCGTTGAAATCTGTAGAGTTACTCACTTTATCGCCATTTGAATAAGCATCTGTTCCAGATATGTGGTCGTAATAGAATAAAAGAACATTTGTTCCCGGAGGCGCAGGAATACTATCTTTGGGGTCATTTGCAAACGTAACGCTTGGTACAATCAACAGGAGCAGAACAAGAATAAACAGAATTTTGATCTTTTTCACTTTAACATATCCTTTCTTAATCTAGGTCACTTCCGAAGTCTTAACCATGCAATATGTAATAATAAATCGAATTCGAGAGCAGCTATTTTTCATGAGATAGGATGTGTACCGAATACAAAACTCTCCAAAGCAAAAAGCCCCAGAAATGGCAGAAAAATTCTGTCCTGAATTCGATTTACCTTGTTTATTTTGGATCCAGAACGCTGAAGCACTCGGTGAAAAATACATTGGGTGTTAGAGCGGATTTCTCTGCTGCGGCAACCAAAGCTTCATTCATAAGATAGTCAAGCTCTTTTGATTTGGCGACTGCCCTCGCATTAATGATGACGCGTACGCTATCTGATGGATCTTTCATCATTTTTGCGAATTCTGATTCGCAGTCCACACCAATTAAGGAAACTTTGGCGTAATCTTCCCCGGAATTGGCAAATATCTTCAAATGGGGAATATTGCATCCCGCCTTGATCAATCTTCCTCTGATTTCCTCTACCAAATCGGAGACAAAAACATTCATATCTTTTTTATTGCCGTCGGCGCTATCTGCGATAAGTCTTCTATTGTACCATGCCAATAAACCTTCGGCCGTTACGAATTTATCTTGGTCAAGAGAATCAAACGGCACATCTTTTAGTTTTGCCTTTTCATTCAAAGCTAGCGCCGCCCATTTGTCGATGTTAGTTCCATTCTTTGCAGAAATCGGGAATACCTCAGCGTCCGGGCAAACTTTCTTAAGGTACTCAAGCATTTCTTCAATTTCCGGTTCAGTAAGCAGATCTATCTTATTCAAAAGAACCAGGTCTGCTTCTTCCAACTGTATTTCCATTAAATAAAAAAGTTCATGGGGCAAAGAATTGTCTGATTCAGGGTTCATCATCATCCTAAGCCTCTTGGGATCAACAATGACGGAAAAAGGGGCAAGAGAGAATTCATCAGTATGGTTGTTCGCCAACTCATGATATACGTGATCCAATGCACCGACTCCGCATCCGGGAATGTCACTCATTATAAGGTCAGGATTTTCTGTCCTCTGCAGACGGCGCAGTCTATCCACCACATTGTCCATTTGATAACAAATGCATACATCCGATATTTCTGTTACGGATAAATTGGTCATCATTGAAAAGTTTGCGTCAACTTGGTTCATCCCCAAATCATTTGCAATGATAGACGCTTTCTTACCGGTGGAATTGATGTACCTGGTCAGTGCCAGCATACTGGTTGTTTTTCCTGCACCTAAAAACCCACTTACAACCATGAATTTCTGTTTCGACATCTTTTTCTCCTTTCAACTATATTTTGGTATGCTTTTGAATGGCTGAAAACTGCCTCTTAAGAAGATGGCCCCCGGTGATAAAATGTTGAGCTTAACCCCGCAAACAAATACATGATCTTTGTGCGGTGATCTCATGATAAATAATGTCTGAACTTGATGGTGTTGACTAACAAGAGAGGAAATGGTAGGTAAAGACAGTGGTCGAAAAGGAAATCCTTTTCACCTACCAAGGGAGGCTGTCACATGAAGAACTTGGCGGTTCGGTGACAGTCCCCTTACCTCATATTTTTTCAAACGGCTTATTCCCCGAATGAATTAACAGCGACAGCTATCTTCATAATATAATTACATATTTCAAATGTTTACCACCGGAATGAATTTAGCGGTGCATTCTTTAGCTCAGCTCAGCAGGTAATGCAAATAGATAATATTTATAATTACTGTTATTTTATACGGATCATGAATATCAAAAATAAACAGTCAATTAAGGGATGTCGATAATGTTGAAAGCATGGCCGATGATCTAAACAAACGATTGCTTAACACTCCCCCTGATGAAATCCTTACAATCAAATCGTTGCCTGAATACAGATTTGCTTTCAACGATATGTTCGGAGGTCGCGGCGACATCGTGAATAAAAATATGCCCAGATGATCCGGCAATAATGAAAGAATAAAGGCCGGAAGCAACGGCCCGGCCTTTATTCTCTAACATTTCTCAACCAACCCCCTCTGAAATAGCTTCAGATATTTTTAGCGTGGTAACTTGAAAACAATACTCGATTTGCTTACAAATTATCACTGAAAACATTAACTATGCCGGTTACTTATGGCATATACAGAGTATGATGGCTTAATTTCTATGTGTTATTAGCTGCTCTTTCCTAGGGCACTATCGATTGCTTCTTCGAGCAACATGAGTCCCTCGTCCATCTCTTCCTGTTTGATGTTCAGGGCTGGGAATATTCTGATCATGTTTCCTTGCGTTTGCCTGACAAACAAGCGCCTATCTAGACATTCATTAGTAACATCGCCTGCAATTTTCTCATCGCGGAACTCCATTGCCATAAGCAACCCTCTTCCTCGGACATCTTGTATTATGTCCGGGTATGTATGCATCCACTTACGCATGCGATTAAGGGCGAACCCGCCTATTTTCACAACTTCGGCGGATATATTGTGGTCGATCAGGTACTTAATAACAGCATAGGATACCGCGCAACCTATCGGATTACCACAGTATGTTCCACCGTGATCACCAAGCTCAAGCTTCGCAGCAACAGCCTCGGACATGGCAAACGCGCCAAAGGGGAAACCGCCTGCTATGCCTTTTGCCATGGTCATAAAGTCTGCTTCCACATTCAAAGGACTAATCGCGAACATCGGACCGGT
>MVQR01000241.1 GCA_002067815.1 Syntrophus sp. PtaB.Bin001
CAAGGTGATGCCTCGCAGTATGAGAACAGTATGCGGAGCCTTGCCGATTGCTATTACTTCCTGGGTGAGAGAGGAGACGAAAGTTATAATGCAGCGGCCATCGAGGCTTATAAAAACATTCTCCGTTATTATCCTGATATAAGGAGCGGTAATGATCTTGCCAACTTCCGCTTGGCAACCTGTCTGGAACGATCGGAAAATCATGAGGAAGCCTACACTGCCTATGAAAATGTATTCCAGAAATATCCCGGCTCTTCTTGTGTTGAAGATACGCTCTATAAGATGGGTGAAGTTCTTTACCTGACAAAGCGTTTTTCCCATGCAGCTGAAAAACTAAAAAGTTATTTGGCCAAGTATCCGAATGGAAAGCATGCCTTCAAATCTTATTTCATTTTGGGCTACTGTTTGCGTCAGATCAATCAACAAAATGAAGGAGCGCTTTGGTACAAAAATGCGTTAAGCAAATGGAATGAACTTGATGAATTGCCGGCCAACATCCTTTGTGATTTGGGGCTATACCTGTTTTCCCAGAAAGATTACGCAAATTCCGTAAATCTCTTCAGCCTTTATCTCAACCTGCATCCGGAAGATGAATTGAAAAAGGAGGCTTTGTTTCATCTGGGGATGTCATTCTATCATCTGAATCAGCTTTCTCCTGCCTTGAAAGTCTTCAGTCTGATTTTGGAAACATATCCCGATACGGTCGAAGCAAATGAAAGCATCCTTTTTATGGCCAATATCGGCGTTATTGACCCGAAGACTGAGTTTAATGTCTGCATGGCCGGACGTGATTATTTCAGAAATCCTGTCGAGACGTATGATTGGATGCGGGAAAAGTATCCCGGTGGCAGATTGGAGGAATGGCTGCTTTATCAAAAAGGTTATGCATTATTGAAAAGAGGCCGCAATAGAGACGCTTTTGACATCTATTGCGAACTTCTGGAAAGATTCAGCCATGGAACTTTGCATAAGGAAAGTGAAGCATATCTCGCGTTGTGTGCCGGGCAACTGATTGACGAGTCTTTTGGAAAGGGTGATTACCTCGTAGTTGCTGACACTTACTTCAAAGTACGCAACAAAATAGGACTATCGCCGGAAAGAACCGGCATGTTCTTTAAAATAGGAGACAGTCTTTGGAGAGTGGGATTGAAGTCCGATGCGATCGCCGTCTTGGATCGCCTCAAACAAGTCGGTCGGAATGAATCACAGCAGTCCATTCTGGATATGGTCATGATGGAGATCAACTATAGCCAGGGGGAAATTACAGAGGAGAAATGGAACGCCCTGCTGAAAGAATTTGCTAAAAACAACAGTCAGATGGCGAGCGTGGCAAAGAAGAATACCGCCGATTATTATTATAAAAAAGGTCAATACGACAAGGTTATTCCCTTATATGAAGCCCTGCTCAAAGATGAGCGCAATTCCGGCATCATGGCAATTCAGGGAAATTATGCAGACGCCTTAAAAAACAAAAAATTATGCGCTTCAGCAATCAACAGGTATGTGCTGATCATCAATAAGTGCAGGGAAAATCCGCAGAAATGCGATGAAGATTTTGTCGCGAACGCATATGCGGGGTTAGGGGATTGTTATTTTGAAACCGGTGATTTCCAACGCAGCATTTCGATGTATCAGTATGCCTTCCCGAGGTTAAAGGATAAAGATAAGCAAATGTGGGCCTTATTCAGACAGGGGCAGGGTTTCAAGAAAATCAACGATGCGACGATGGCCGGAAAAACCTTTGCCGAATTAAAGGAAAAAAGCGGGGATACCTTCTGGCCCAAAGTTGTTGATTATTGGGTTGCCGACCAGACATGGTCCGGCAATAATCTGGATTACATAAAAAAGAATTAAAATTAAAATGGCTAAGATATGAGTGATATAGCGTCTTTACAGAAATCTTTCGAAGGTTTTAACCAGGCTACTTTGCATATTCAGCAGGCTTTTGCGAGTCTGGAGAAGAAATTTGACAATCTTAATCATGAATTGGAAGAAAAAAATCGGGAGTTGCTGAAAACGCTTTCCGAGAAAGAGGAGATGAAAAGTTATCTCCAGAAAATACTGGAAAGTTTGACGAACGGGGTAATCGTAACAAATCTGGAAAACGAGATTCAGGTGCTGAATCATTCTTCGGAAATTTTTCTGGATAAGCCGCAGGATGAAGTGATTGGAAAACATATCCGTGTGCTGTTCAACGATGCGGCGTCAAATGATTGGATGAATATTTTCTTAAACAAATCATTCCGGAAAGGAATAGGCTCCCGCTTAACTTACAAAGACCGCCTCCTCGAAATTACGGGTTCATTTATTAAATCAGGAGGAAGAAACATCGGAACGGTCTTTGTCCTGCGTGACATTACAAGAATTGAAAAGCTTGAAAGTATGGCCAAACGATCCGAAAAATTTACTGCTTTAGGTGAAATGGCGGCGAATATTGCTCATGAAATAAGAAACCCCCTGGGAAGTATTGAGTTGTATGCTTCCCTCTTAAAGAAAGAAATAAAGAACACCAAGGATCAGGATAGGATTTCCAGGATAATTTCCTCTGTTAAAAAAATGGATAACAAAATATCCAATCTGCTTCTTTTTACTAAGAACCGAAATCTCGTTTTGCAACGGATTCCTCTACACAATTTCTTGAAAGAAATAATCGGATCCTGTGAGACTCTTGTTGACCACGATAAAATCTACATCAGCTCAACCTTCACAGATTATGAACCATGGCTGGAAGCCGATGTCGAAATGCTGAAGCAGGCATTTTTTAATTTGATACTCAATGCATTGCAGTCTCTGGATCAAAACGGAGGAAACATATCATTTGAAACACTGTATCCTTGTTCAGGACAGGACAGTGAGACGGATGATAATTTCATTGAAATAATAGTCAGGGATTCCGGCATCGGGATAGCCCGGGAGATGTTGCCCAGGATATTTGATCCTTTTTTTACGACGAAAGAAGAAGGATCAGGATTGGGATTGGCGATTGTTCATAATATTATAGAAATGCACCGGGGGTATATTCATGTTGAGAGTGTCGAACACAAAGGATCCTCTTTTCATATTCTGTTGCCGTTGATCAAAGATGACGGAAATATGTCAGAAATTTCGAAAAACTAAAAATCCGGGTGGGATTGAAATGAAAGAAACTCGCATATTGATAGTTGATGACGATACATCAATGAGAATGGCTCTTTGCGAAACACTGGAAAGCTGTGGTTACATCATCGAGACAGCTTCCAACGGTTTCGAAGCTTTAAATAAATTCAAAGAAGGCACATTCGAAGCCGTGATTACAGATATGCGAATGCCGGGAATGAGTGGCATGGAGGTTTTGAAAAGCATTAAAAAGCTATCGCCGGAAAGTCCCGTAATTCTCATAACAGCTTATGGAACGGTAAACACTGCCGTTGAGGCAATGAAGGAAGGAGCCTCAGATTTCATTATGAAGCCCTTCTCTCTAGAAGACATAGAGTTTGTTGTCAAAAACGTTTTAGCGACTCACGGGGAAAAAGAAGAAAGAGAAATAAAGCCGCCTCCTAAGACCAACTTTACGGACAGGGAAATTATTACTAATGATTCAAGAATATTAGGTATCTTTGAATTTCTGAAGACCGTGGCAAAAAGTAAATCCAGCGTACTGATACAGGGGGAAAGTGGAACAGGCAAGGAATTGTTTGCACGCTTCATATATCGTCACAGCGATAGAAAGCAAATGCCTTTTGTTGCAGTTAATTGTGCCGCGATTCCCGATAATCTTCTTGAAAGCGAAATGTTCGGTTTTGAAAAAGGGGCTTTTACCGGTGCTATCCAAAAAAAAGTGGGGAAATTTGAACTGGCAAACGGGGGAACGCTACTGCTTGATGAAATTACAGAAATGAATACACATTTGCAGGCGAAATTGCTTCGCGTAATCCAGGAAAAAGAAATAGATCGAATCGGCGGCAAGATGCCCTTTCCTGTTGATGTTAGAATAATAGCCACAACAAATGCCGATGTCAGGAAATGCATTGAAGAGAAAAAATTTCGTGAAGACCTGTATTATCGACTCAACGTAATTCCTTTGAAAATACCGCCATTGCGGGAAAGAAAAGGTGACGTTGAACTCTTAAGCCGTTATTTTCTGAAAAAATATTGCAATCTTAATGACAAGCCGCTGCCGATTCTTGTGGAGAAGACTTTAAACCTTTTGAACTCATATGATTGGCCGGGCAACGT
>MVQR01000242.1 GCA_002067815.1 Syntrophus sp. PtaB.Bin001
CTTCACGACGTGTTTTCTCCGGATGTAGGCGATGCCCATGCCGCGGGCGATCTTCATATCCATGCCCTCGGATACATCGACCGGCCTTACAGCATCTGCCTGTCGCTGGAGTACATAAAGAAATTTGGAATGGACCTGCCCCATTCCGTCAACGTGGCCGGTCCCGCCCGGCACGGGGATGTGCTGCTGGCCCATATGGTGCGGTACGCAGCCATTCTTCAGGGGCATTTCTCCGGGGTTGTGGCCTGGCATGCAGCCAATCTTTTTTTCGCCCCCTACCTGGTGGGGATGACTGACGAGCAGATCCGGCAGCTTGCCCAGATGTTCGTGTATGAATTTGCCCAACTTGCCTCGGCGACGGGAGGACAATCCATCTTTACGGATATTCACCTTTACTGGGAAATGCCGGAGTATCTTGCCGCTGTACCGGCAATCGGGCCCGGGGGAGAGGCAACAGGGAAATGTTATCGCGAGTATATACAAGAGTCCCAGCGATTTGTCCGGGCGCTTTTCGATGTTTACAAAGAAGGCGATGCGGAAGGAAAGCCTTTCGTTTTCCCCCGGCCGATCGTTCATATAACGGATGCCTTTTTCCGGACGACCGGCTGCCTGGAATTTCTCGAACATCTCTCCGATGTGGCAGGCGACAAGGGAAATCCCTTCTTTATATTCGATAGGGGCCGCCTGCTGCGGCTTTCGGAATGCGGCTCTGTCGCCTTGGGAGATTTGTCTTCTTCTCATGATGATATCCACCATCCCTGGAAGATGCGAAACATTTCCATGCAGAACATTTCCCTCAATCTTCCCCGCTTGGGATACCGCGCGGAAGGAGACAACCGGCGTCTTTTTGACTTGCTGTCCGCGCAACTGGAACTGGCGGTCAAGGCCCATAGCCAAAAAAAGGGATTTATAGAGAGGCTGACCGGTTATGGGGATCAGGGACCTTTGTCCATGCTGGTAATGAATCGTGACGGGCTTGCTTTTCTACGTCCCGATCGGACGGTTTATATGGTGGGTATGATCGGGCTCAATGAACTGGTTCGGATTACCTCAGGCAAGCACCTTCACGAATCGGAAACGGCTCTGAAACTGGGCTTGAAAATTATTGCCCACATGAAAAAGCAGGTCGACAAACTCAGCCGGAAATACGGCATGAGGATTATCTTGGAACAATCACCGGCGGAAACCACGGCTTATCGCTTTGCCCGCTTGGATCTCCGCTATTTTTCCCCCGATGCCGGCCGTTTCATCCGCGGCGATGTTGTGCGGGGAGGTCTGTACTATACCAACTCCACCCATCTCGATGTTTCCGCAAAGATCGATCCATTTGACCGCGTTCGGCAGGAGGGGCTTTTCCATCCATATATCGAAGGGTCGGCACTGACTAATCTGCGGCTGGAGGAGGAAAGGCCGTCAAAAAAAGTTTTGGCCGCCTTTATTCGGAAGATTTTTTTTGAAACGGAAAGCGCAGGCGTCGTTTTTTCCTCTGATTTCACAACCTGTTCGGATTGCCGGAAAACATATCGAGGACTGCATGAGTCCTGCCCTGGCTGCGAAGGAAAGGCCGTCGAAGGTATGGCGCGGATCACCCGTTATTACAGCCGCATATCGGGATGGAACAAAGGCAAATCCGCCGAATTGAAGGATTGCCATCGCAACAGCTCTGATTTCTAAATCTTTTTCCTTTCCAAAATTTGCTTTTCTTTGCGAATTAATCGGGTAGCACACCTTGACACACTCCGGGTCGATAAATATATTACTGTCGAAATTGTTGACATAATCCAAAGAAAGATCAGGTTGCACACTTTTCATGGAAGATCACATAATTAAAATCTTTAAGGAAAGCAGCCAACTTAAAGATATTTTTTTGAACGAAAGCTTAGGCCGGGTTGTAAATGTAATTGAAGCCATTACCGGCGCCTTGAAGGCCGGGAACAAAATTCTGATTTTCGGCAACGGGGGAAGCGCTGCTGACGCGCAACATCTGGCTGCCGAGTTTATCAACCGTTTCATCATCGAAAGACCGCCACTGCCGGCCATTGCCCTGAGTACCGACACATCGGTGTTGACCAGTATAGGCAATGATTACGATTTCTCTGAGATATTTAGCAAGCAGATTCGAGCGATCGGCCAGGCCGGGGATGTTGCCTGGGGGATCAGTACGAGTGGGAAATCGCCCAATGTTTTGAAGGCGCTGGAAGTTGCCGGGAAAATGGGGCTGATAACCGTGGGGTTTACCGGACGCGACGGCGGGGATATTGCACGGATCGTGGATTATTCCCTGAATGTGCCTTCAAACAGCACCCCCCGCGTTCAGGAGGTGCATATAATGATCGGTCATGTCATCTGCGAAATGATCGACTTCAAGCTTTTTCAGCGACCGGAGCTTAAATGATGCTCCCGAAAAAACAGCGAATACTTTATTGGGAAGAGAAGATTGGAATTATTCAGGAAAGGAAACGCGTTGCGGTATGAAACAGACGAAAAAAAAGGATCAGGAACCATCTTTAACGCAGCCTTCTGAAGAGCATCTTGAAGAAAGTTCGGCACAAGACGCCGAAGTCGGCGAGACTGTGGAATCTTTGAAGGCGCAACTCGAAGCGAAGGAAAAAGAAGTTGCCGATAATTACAATAATTATCTGCGGGCGCTGGCGGATCTTGAAAATTATAAAAAACGGGCGGCCAAGGAAAAATCCGATCTGATAAAATACGGAAATGAAAATTTACTCAGGGACTTCTTGCCGATCCTGGACAGTCTGGACAGGGCCCTGGGTACGGCGAACAATTCCAACGACTTCAATGCGTTTCGGGAAGGTCTGACGCTGGTGCGCGATCAGTTCCTTTGTTGCATGGAAAAATACGGAGTGGAACCGATTGCGGCATGTGGTGAGGACTTTGATCCCAATGTCCATGAAGCGATGCTTGAAGTTGAAAGCGATGAGCATGAGGAACGAAAAGTAGTTGATGAATTCGAGAGGGGATACCTTTTACAGGGAAGATTGCTTAGGCCGTCCAAGGTTTCTGTTTGCAAGCGCAAAGAGAAATCATGAACAAAGAAATTATGGAAAATGGAATACAGCAGCAGTATCACAAGACATCAAGGAGGATGAATTTCTATGGGAAGAATTATTGGAATTGATTTGGGAACAACCAATTCATGCGTCGCCGTAATGGAAGGGGGAGACCCCGTTGTTATAGCCAATCAGGAAGGCAACAGAACTACGCCGTCGATGGTTGCCTTTACAGAAAGCGGAGAAAGACTGGTGGGCCAGGTTGCCAAGCGGCAGGCCGTCACCAATTCGGAAAATACGGTTTATGCCGTCAAGAGGCTCATCGGCCGGAAATTTAATTCCAAGGAAGTCCAGTACGATAAAGGCATCAGCCCTTTCAAGATAACGGAGGCGGCCAACGGGGACGCTCAGATTGAGATTAGGGGAAGGGCTTACAGCCCGGCCGAAATCTCTTCGATGATCCTGGTAAAAATGAAACAGACCGCCGAGGATTATCTCGGAGAAAAGATAACCGATGCAGTAATTACCGTTCCGGCATATTTCAACGACTCACAGCGTCAGGCCACGAAGGATGCAGGGAAAATCGCCGGTTTGAACGTTTTGAGAATCATCAACGAACCGACGGCGGCGGCCCTCGCTTATGGGCTGGACAAGAAAAAGGATGAAAAAATAGCCGTCTTCGACCTTGGCGGAGGCACCTTTGATATCTCCATCCTCGAACTGGGTGAGGGCGTCTTTGAAGTGAAGTCCACAAACGGCGATACTCACCTCGGCGGCGAGGATTTTGATCAGCGGATCATCGACTTTCTAGTCAGTGAGTTCAAGAAAGACCAGGGAATAGACATCCGCAACGACAAGATGGCACTCCAGCGGCTCAAGGAAGCGGCGGAGAAGGCGAAAATGGAGCTTTCCTCGTCGATGGAAACGGATATCAATCTGCCCTTCATCACGGCGGATGCATCGGGCCCCAAGCATATGAACATCAAACTGACCAGGGCCAGAATGGAAGCTCTTGTTGAAGACTTGATCGACCGGGTCGAAGGTCCCTGCCGAACGGCACTCAAGGATGCCGGTTTGTCGGCGAATGCCATCGATGAAGTCATTCTCGTCGGCGGTATGACACGTGTGCCAAGAGTCCAGCAGAAGGTGAAAGAGATCTTCGGCAAGGAACCTCATAAGGGTGTGAATCCCGATGAA
>MVQR01000243.1 GCA_002067815.1 Syntrophus sp. PtaB.Bin001
TTCTTTATGACGATAACCGGGTTTCTCTTGCCGGTTCGACGGCCCTGTCCTTTACGGAAGATGTGAGAAAACGATTTGAGGCTTACGGTTGGCAGGTGCTCCAGGTCCCCGAGGGAAACCGGCCTGCGGCCGTTGATGCGGCCCTGCAGCAGGCACAGGCGGAAACATCCAAGCCTTCGATTATCTTTGTGCAAACGACTCTCGGATATGGCGCTCCCCATAAGCAGGGAACGGCCGATGCCCACGGCTCTCCCCTGGGTGGCGAAGAACTGGAAGCGGCGAAACGGAATCTCGGCTGGCCGGTAGAACCTACTTTTTTTGTGCCGGAGGACGTCGCGGAATTTTACCGGCAGACAGCCGGTCGGGGAAAGGCCAAGGAAAAGCAGTGGCTTCGGGATTTCGATCTCTACAGCCGGCAGTACCCGGAGCAGGCTGCGGAATTTAAACGGATTATGGCAGGTCAACTGCCGGAAAACTGGGAGGCCGTCCTGCCGGTTTACGGAGAGGGTGCAGCCGATGTGGCCACCCGCAAGGCCGGAGAGACGGTCATGCAGGCGATTGCCCCGAGTATTCCTGAGCTGATCGGCGGGTCGGCGGACCTGAATCCGTCCACCTTCACCTGGCTCAAAGGGCTTGGTGATTTTCAGCCTCCGGCAATGTCCCCGGAGGGCATCCAGGGACGTGTCGGCGGACCTTGGGGCTATGAGGGCCGCAACATACACTATGGCGTCCGCGAACACGCCATGGGTGCCGTCGCGGTAGGAATGGCTCTCCACGGCGGAATCATCCCCTACACGGCTACCTTCCTTACCTTTGCCGACTATATGCGGCCGCCCATGCGGCTTTCCGCCCTGATGGGACTGCGGGTCATTTATGTATTCACCCATGACAGCATCGGTTTGGGAGAAGATGGTCCGACTCATCAGCCGATCGAGCATGTCATGAATCTGCGGGCGGTTCCCAACCTTACGGTGATCAGGCCAGCCGATGCCGGTGAGACCGTGGAGGCCTGGCGGGAGGCGCTCAAAAACACAAATGGTCCGACAGTCTTGGTCTTTTCACGCCAGAATCTGCCTGTGCTGGATCGCAATGTCCTGGCGCCGGCGGCGGGCTTGCGGAAGGGCGGCTATATTCTCTGGGAATCCGGAAATGAAACACCCGATGTCATCCTTATCGGGACCGGTTCCGAGGTTGTGCCGGCATTGGAAGCCGGTCGTGATCTTGCGGCTGACGGTGTTTCCGTGAGAGTGGTATCGCTGCCAAGTTGGGAAATATTTGATTCTCAACCGGCGGCCTACCGGGAGTCCATCCTGCCTTCGGCCGTCAGGGCGCGCGTTGCCGTTGAAGCGGGTATTAAACTGGGCTGGGAGCGTTATGTCGGACTGGACGGGACGGTGATCGGAATGGAAGGTTTCGGAGCCAGCGCGCCGGCGAAAGTCCTTTTTGAGAAATTCGGCATTACCGCCGACAGAGTAACCGAGGCGGCGAAAGCGCTATTGCGGGCCAGAGTTACGCTGTAAAAGTGAGAGAGGCTATGTCCCAACAGACTCCCCCGGAAGGTTCCTTTCGGAACCGCTTGCAACATGAAAAGAGCCCTTATTTGTTGCAACATGCCTCCAATCCCGTGGATTGGTATCCCTGGGGAGAGGAGGCCTTCGAGAAGGCCCGGCAGGAGGAGAAGCCGATATTTCTGTCCATCGGGTATTCCACCTGCCATTGGTGCCACGTGATGGCCCATGAGTCTTTCGAGGACGAAGAAGTCGCCCGGTTGCTGAATGAGAATTTTGTCTCCATCAAAGTGGATCGCGAGGAGCGTCCCGATGTCGATAAAATCTATATGGCTGTCTGCCAGGTGCTGACGGGCAGCGGCGGCTGGCCGCTGACGATTTTCATGACGCCGGATCGACGGCCGTTCTACGCTGCGACTTATCTTCCCAAAGAAAGCAGGCCAGGGATGATGGGGATGCTTGTCCTCGTTCCCGGACTCGGCGAGGTGTGGCGCAACGAACGGCATAAGGTCTTGGAATCCGCCGACGAAATTGTGGAGGCTCTGGAACATATCGACAAAGGGGGATCCGAGGAGCTATCCTCGGATACGGTGTTGCGGACTGCTTATGACGATCTGCGCCGCCGCTTCGATGCCCGCTATGGCGGCTTTGAATCCGCTCCCAAATTTCCCATGTGTCAGCATATCTTTTTTCTCTTGCGCTATTGGCAGCGCCAGGGCGAGCAGCAGGCCCTGGCTATGGTGGAAAAAACCCTGCAGATGATGCGCCGGGGGGGGATCTATGATCATGTGGGTTTCGGTTTTCATCGTTACAGTACCGATGCCCAGTGGCAGCTGCCTCATTTTGAAAAGATGCTTTACGATCAGGCCCTGCTGGTTCTGGCCTATACAGAGGCCTTTCAGGCCACGGGGCAGGCGCAATACGAGAGAACGGCGCGGGAGATTCTGAGTTATGTGCTGAGGGACATGACCGCTCCGGAAGGCGGCTTCTACGCGGCGGAGGATGCGGACACCGCTGGGGAAGAAGGAGCCTTTTATCTCTGGACCGCGGAAGAGCTCAGACAAGTGCTGGAGCCCGAAGAGGCCGAACTGATAAAACGTGTTTACTCAATTCGGGAAGACGGCGAGCCCCAAGTGCTGCACTGTTCTTCATCGCTTGCCGAATTGTCTATGGCCTTGGGAATTTCTGAAGGGCGGCTTGCGGAGAAGCTGGAATCTGCGCGGCAAAAGCTTTTCCTGCAGCGTCAGAAGAGGATGCGTCCGCTCCGGGATGACAAGATCCTGGCCGACTGGAACGGATTGATGATCGCAGCTATGGCCAGAGCGGCTTCCGTATTTGAAGATCCCATTTACCATGAGGCTGTGCAAAATGCAGTTTCCTTTATTCTGGAAAATCTGCGCGATTCCCAGGGGCGGCTGCTCCATCGCTGGCGGGACGGCCAGGCGGCCATGCCGCCCAATCTTGATGATTATGCCTTCCTGATCTGGGGATTGATCGAGGCTTATGAGGCGACCTTCGAGGTAGGCCTGCTCCAGGCGGCTCTTTCCCTTAACGAGGAGCTGACCTCCCGGTTCTGGGACAAGGACGCGGGCGGTTATTATTATACGCCGGAAGACGGCGAACCTTTGTTGGTTCGTCAGAAGGAAAGCTACGACGGCGCCATTCCTTCAGGAAATGCCGTGGCCGCCCTCAACCTGCTGCGTCTGGCCCGCATGACGGGCCAGGTTGAACTTGAAGCGCAAGCCGGTCAGGCGGTGCAGACCTTTGCCCTTTCCATTCGTTCAGTGCCGGCTGCCCATGCCCAGTTTCTGGTTGTGTTGGATTATCTGGAAGGCCCCTCCACGGAAGTAGTGATTGCCGGAAATCCCGAAATATCTGATACTCAAGATATGCTGGGGCAACTGCGTCGGGCATTTCTTCCCCGCACCTCCATAATGCTTGTCCCGCCGGACGACGACAAAAGAGGCGGACTCGGTTCCCTGGCGGAATTCACGCGGGAGATGACTCCTGTCAACGGTCAGGCGACGGCCTACGTCTGCCGCAATTTTTCCTGTCGTAAACCCACGACAGATCCTGTGGAGATGATGAACTGGCTTCGGGAATAGCAGAATCTGCTGTAACAAAATCTTCTGATCAGTGAAGTTTGTTTTGAGCCTTTAAAAGTGGAGTGCTATTTCAACTTTGCCGGTTAGAATGCTGGGTCGCGCTGTTTATAAATTGAATGCTACCGGTTAAAATCGGGATTTTTGGGGAAACGCAAGAGAATCAGCTGTGTCGGAGTGCTCTGCCTGTCCTCCCACGTCCTCGGAAACCGTGAGTAGATGGTCTTTCCTGAGTTGGAGCCGGTCCTTTTCGATCTGGTCGACACCCAGAGCACTGATTGCCAGCTGTCCTGTATCAAGTGGTTCCACCCAATTCTTGGCCTTTAGATACCATAGGTGAAACTTTACCAGCTCGAACGGTTTATCGAGGAGGCGGGACATATGGTAATCAAAAAGTCCAGGGTCACCCGGGTTACGTCGACGCTGAACGTACAAAAGTGAAAGCAGGCCCTTGCGGATTTCCTGGTCCTCGTCGAAAGCGCTCCCATTGCCGGCCTCAGAAACAAGCTGCCACTTGCTATTCCAGTAATCCTGGTACTTGACATCATAACCGGCGCGGGTT
>MVQR01000244.1 GCA_002067815.1 Syntrophus sp. PtaB.Bin001
GAGAGGGTGTGGATTTCTATATTGTGATTCCTGGCGCACTCCACGAGCTTCGGCGAAACGATGCAGGTCGCGCAATCACCCGTGGGAAAGGTTTTGTCCAGGTGGGCCATCATGCCGCCGATGGCCGCGGAACTCTCCACGAGGTGGACTTTAAAACCGGCATTGGCCAGATCGAGAGAGGCCTGAACGCCGGCGATTCCGCCGCCTTCAACGAGGACCGCCCCAATCTTTTTGTTTTTACCTTTTTCCATAATTTTTGACCTTGATAAGATCTCTATTTTCCGGTGTTCCGGAAAAATTATATTTGAACGACGCTGCTCAGAACTTCCCGGGGAGAAACGATCAGCTTTTCGAGCCCCAGGGCATCAGCGGGCAGACCGAGGCACAATCCCATCAACTGGGGGATATAGAGAATGGGCAGATTGTAACTTCTGCCGGTGACTGTTGATATGTCGCTCTGGCGCAGGTCCAGATTGATCTGACACATGGGGCAGGCAACGGCGATGCATTCCGCGCCGGAATCCTTGGCCATGGCGAGAATGGAAGCGGAAAGACCGACGACTCGGTCGGAACGGGTCAGCGTCAGAGAGCCCCCGCAGCAATCGACTTTGGAAGGCCAGTCCAGACTTTCACCGCCCATGGCCTCGATCAGGCGGTCCATGGAAAGGGGATTTTCCGGATCGTCGAAGCCGGTGATTTCCGGCGGTCGGACCAGCAGGCATCCGTAATAAGAAGCCACTTTCATCCCGCCCAAGGAAGACTTGAGGGCCTTGCGGAGCTTGTCGAGGCCGACATCCTCCAGAACTATTTCCAGAAAATGACGGACACGGACGGACCCGTCATAATCCTCTCCCAGGGCCTGTGCGACTGCTTTCCTTGTTTTTGGACTGGAAGCGATTTCGGCGTTGGCGATTTTCATCCGGCTGTAGCAGGAAGCGCAGCTGACGACCATATCCAGGCCCATCTTTCTCACCTTCAGAAGACTGGCAGCGGCCAGCGCAGCGGACAGATCAGGATTCGTCTGATGCGCCATAGTCGAACCGCAGCAGGACCAGCCCTCGGGCTCGATCATCTCGATCCCCAAAGCGCGGGCGACGGCTACAGTAGAACTGTAGAGATCCCGGGCCGTGGAATCAGCCGAACATCCCGGAAAATAAGCATATTTCATTTTAGTACTCCCCTGCCTTTGCCGAATTCTTGAAAATCCTCCGCACCAGCTTCTTATCTGCTCCACGGGGAGGCAAAAGGGCGATCTTTCCTTTGGTCAAGAGCGAAGGAAATTTTTCCAAATCCTTCGTGTAAGATGAAGTGCCTGCCTTGTAAAAGGCCAGAGCGCCCAGATCGTAGGTTCTTCCGAACCGGCGGACCGTTTCCAGCAGAAGCCGATTCATCAGGGGCATGTTTCCTTCCGGTCTGGCCAGTCCTTTCTTGACGGCCAGTATCCGCAGGGCGTCCATGACGGCCCCCATGTTGATTTGAACCGGGCAGCGGCTGAAGCAGGTTGCACAGGACAAACAGGTCCAGACGATATCCCGGTCCAGGATTTCGTCGCCGGCGCCCAGCTGCAGCGCCTTGATGATCTCCGCTGGTGATGATCCGGAATCCGTAGCCGAAGGGCACCCCCCGGAGCAGCGTTTGCACTGAAGGCAGGCGCTGAGCGTCACGCCGGACAGCTTTTCAACCGAATCGAGTATCCCTTTGGGATCGTTTCCTTTTTTTATTCGAAGAGACATAGCTCCCCCGTTCTTACCGTCAACAGGCCGATTTGCCGCTGACGGCGCTGGATTCGTATAAAACTTCTTCCGCGACGAATTCGTCGTCCGTATCATCGGGAACTGCGCATCCCAGAGCCGATGCCGCCGTTGCCGGTATCACCTTGCGGTACACATTCAAGGGACTGCCTGTTTTCCCATCCACTTTCAGGAGATCGTCGATTCGAATGCCGAAAAGCCGTTCGTTCTCCTCCAGATAGGGAAGAATCAGTTCCCAGTCCCTGGAATCGATGGGCTCCACGATTCCGCCGTTTAGCTGCTGGCTGATCAGGGTTTTGCCGGGGTCACGGAGGTAGATGGCGCCGCCCGAGGCCAGAGAAAAGATGTTGCTGCCGGGATAGGGCTCGTCCATGAGCAGGATGTTGCCGTCGTCGTCGAATTTCACGCCGTTGAGGATAACGAAGCCGCCGTCGTTATGGGGATCGCCCGCCATGAAAGATTCACCCAGGAAATCGAGGCAGGTTCCGTTGATGACGACCCGGGGCTTTCCCACGGAATTGATCAGGGGCCTGCCAGCGGCATTGCCCATGACATACGTTTCTCCTCCTTTTGCACCGTAGAGGAAAGTCTGGCCGACATCGCCGTAGATGACAAACTTTCCCCGCTTGATGATCTGGCCTAACTGGTCCTGGGCGTTGTTGTGCACGAAAATCGTCATTCCGTCGATTCCCGAAGCCAGGTAATCGCCTGAACTGTCGTAAACATCGATAACCACTTCATCCGTTTCCGGTCCCAAGCCGTTTCCGATATATCGCTGCCCGATGCACCCGAAGGAGATGAATCGTCTCCATCCCTTCAGATAAGCGTCCATCAGCAGAGAGGCATCGCTTTCCCTGCCCTCGGGAGGAAAACGGAAGGCGTTGATCACGAGGGTCGTTTCCTCATCCTGGGGAGCCCGGAGCGTATGGCGTGTATCGTAATCGATCCGTCGATAACGGCTGATGCCGGAAGCTCCCGGATTCTCAAGAGAGGGAAGTGCGGAGAACAACCGGGTTAGTTCGCTCCTCACAATATGGAGGATATGGCTGCGCTTCTTTGTTCCCACGGGATAGCGGCGGTCGTTGAGCAGCGTCATGGTCTGGACGGCGACATCCACCAAGGAGTTGTCTTTGGCACTTTCGGAAACAAACCGGCAGGCGGCCCGCAGGGTATCATACGGCCAGGCTGGGATGGAATCGCGGAAAATGTCGAAAAGCACCTGGGAGCACTTGACCATGGCCTGAGAGAGCTCATTTTTCGTCTTTTCTTCCAATGGAATATCTTGATTTTCCTCAATAGTAAAATCGCAGGCTTCCGTGCCCTTCGGCAGTTCGACTGGTTTGCCGAATTTATCGGTACAGCTCATTCTCAGTCTGCCCGATTCCTTCTTCAGGTTGAAGATGAAGGCGCCTCCGTCGGTATGGCTTCCACCCCGCGCGTTCCAGTATCGGTCCGCAACGGGACATATCCTGGGATCGTCCTTGGAAAGGCTGGAGAGCGTGGCGTCGATGGCCTGCTTCTCCGAAGCGATCAGTCCGACCTGCACCTCGCCGTCGCAGAAGGCAAAGACCTGGGGACGGAGCATAGCCGTATCGGTGATTCCCAGGAGCTGGAACTGCTGCCCGAGCGGATCGTTCCTCGCGATGATGAAAAACCAGGGACCGTCGGGCGAGCCGTGGATATGGGTCGCTTGGATCGCCCGGTACAGTTTCTTCTTGTTTTCCGGAAGGCGGTCGAAATCCAGCTCCGAGGTCGGGGCCAGAGCCTCGATGATGTGCTCCAGGGAATAGTGATAGGTACGGCTCAGAAGGTCGAAAA
Organism: Syntrophus sp. PtaB.Bin001; assembly: GCA_002067815.1. Classification (GTDB taxonomy): domain Bacteria; phylum Desulfobacterota; class Syntrophia; order Syntrophales; family Syntrophaceae; genus Syntrophus. Next base: position 3,570 of record MVQR01000244.1, read on the forward strand.
GCAGGACGGACACTTCGGTATCCGTGAGGAACTGGGGATGGATGTTGCGCTGCAGCAGATGTTCGGTAACGGAATGGTAATTGGCGAAGTCCCCGTTGTGGACCAGGGCGATGTTGATGCCCGTAAAGGGATGAGCGCCCGCCGGATGCCAGACGCGTCCTTTGGTGGGGAAACGCTGGTGAGCGATCCAGACGTGGGCGCGAAGATCGCGAATCTTGTAGTAATCGACGATTGCTTCGGCAAATCCTACGACCTTCAAGATCATGATGTTGCGGCCGTGGGAAAGGACAAAGGCCTTCTTGTCGCCCAGCGATGCATAATTCGTTTGATTCAGCTTGAAACTGTTCTGGTTGACGAATTCGTCTTCCGCTTCCCGGCGGTCGATTCCCTCCAGTCTGTTATCGGCAATGAAGGCATCGAGGACAGAGGGTTTGACCCGCACGAAATAACGGCATACATCCGGTGGCTTGACTTCCAGGCCGGGTACGGACTGCCAGTCTTCAACAGTTTCGAGCATTCGGAAGGAAGCGACATCGAAGAAGGGAGAGATGAAATCGTTTTCCACTTCTTCCTTTACCTCCGG
>MVQR01000245.1 GCA_002067815.1 Syntrophus sp. PtaB.Bin001
TGCCATCCAGAGTTGATTGGTAGACCCCCACAAGGGCATTGTCCACCAGGTCGCGGTATTTCTTTTCCGACTCCTTTAAAGCCGCCGTCCGTTCCGTAACCAGCTGTTCCAGGTGGTCTTGGTATTTTTTCAGCTCCGCCTCCGCCCGCTTGCGATCCGTAATGTCCAGAATGGTGCCGATGATGGCGGGCTTTCCCTTGTAGATAATCCGTGAGCCGTAAGCCTCAACATGCAGGATCTTTCCGCTTTTAGTAACCAGTCTCACTTCATAGCTGATGGATTCAATTTCGCCGGCAAGCCGTCTTCGGATATTCTCTCCGGAAAAGTTCCGGAAATCTTCGGGGTGGATGGTGTCTTCCGGAGCGAGTTTATCGACCATCTCTTCGACGGTGTATTCAAGCATTTCGGCCCAGCGTAAATTGGCGTACCGATACAGCCCGTTCTGGATGATGTAGACCCCGGCATTGGTCCGATCCGCCAGGCTTTTGAATTTTTCTTCAGATTCCCGGAGGGCTTCTTCCGTTTTTCTGTGCAGTTTTTCCGCTTTTTTCAGCCCCGAAACCTCACGGCGCAGGGCTGCCAGTTTCTTGGTAAGAATTTTAATTGTTCTTCCGTCGTTCATTGTCTCTTTTTCGCCTTGGTGTTTCGCTATTTTGTTAATTCGCCGGGTAGCATGCCGAAAATTGCATGGCGTTGTTCCATCCCGTCAGGGGTAAGAGGCTTCCCGGAAAATTTATGCAGATTTAAGACCAGAGTCTTTGTTGACCGCTGTCTTAGCCCTGCCTTGTGGCCAGAAGATGCGTTTATCAGTCCCTTCATATAAAAGCAAAGGGGAATGGCAATCCGGAACCCTGTTTCTCTTAATGAAGGACCAAAACTTGTATGATATAATTTTGCGGTTTTCCTCCGTCTCTGCTTAAACGGTCAATGATTCAACCGTCAGGAGCGTTTATGGACATGAAAGGTTTTGCAGAAAATTCCAGATTAAAACAAATTATCCGGGAACTGGAGCATTCTAAATCACAGTATCGGCATGGAGATGAAGTTATTCCGGAGAGTGAAGAGCAATATCGATTTATTGTAGGAAATATAGCGGATGGTATCTCTGTTTTCGACATGAGTCTGCGATTCGCCTATGTCAATACGGCCGTCTTGCGCATGCGGGGCTTCACCGTTGAGGAGGCGCTTCAGCAAAACCCGGATCAGATTTTTGCGCCGGAATCCCTGCAACGGATTCAATCCATAATCGCGGAGGAACGGGAGTGGGAAGCCTGCGGGATTGTTGATCCGGGCAGAAGAGAAATTCTTGAAGCGGAAGTATACAAAAAAGATGGTTCCCTGATCCCCGTCGAGCTCAGCCTCTCCTTTTTACGGAATCCTGAAGGCCAAGCAGTCGGGATTTTGTCAGTGACCAGGGATATCACCGAGCGAAAGAGGGCGGACCTGGCGTTGCAAGAATCCGAACAGGCCTTGCGCACGATTTTTAACAGTTCGTATGATGCGATTTTTATCCATGACCTTGAAGGCCGAATCCTGAATTGCAACCAGAAGATGCTGGATTTGTATCAGGTCACGAAGGAACAGGCGCTTCGATTCACCATCATGGACGATTTTTCCGCTCCCGGCAGTTCCTTGGACGAAAAGAGAAAGCTGTGGGACCGGGCATTGGCGGGGGAAACATTGGCGTTTGAATGGAAGGCGAAGCGGCCGAACGACGGTTTCGTATTTCCTGTTGAGGTAGCGCTGAAAAGGATCGTTCTGGGCAACCGTCCGGTTGTGCTTGCCAATGTCCGGGATATCACCAAGTTTAAAGCCGCCGAGACGGCCTTGAGGGAAAGCGAAGAGAAGTTCCGTGCTTTGGTGGAAAACTGCGGCGACGGGATTGTCCGTTTCGACAGGAACCACCGCTATCTTTACGTCAACCGGTTCGTGATTGAACATACCGGGTTTCCCCTCTCACCCGATGATTTTATCGGCAAGAGGTTTGAAGAAGTGGGATTCCCCGCGGATTTCTGCGCTCAGGGGCACGAGAACATCGAACGAGGATTTGTAACCGGGGAAATTGTCCACCATGAATTCCAGACTCCCAACGGACTTTGGCTGGATGTAATTCAGATCCCGGAAAAGGACCCCTCCGGACAGATCAAGGCCGTCATTGCAGCGGCACGCGACATCACCAAACTCAAAGCCACCGAGGCGGCCCTGAGGGAAAGCGAAGAGAAGTTCCGTACCCTTGTGGAGAACAGTACCGATGCGATCTTGCTTGTCGATCGAGCCCACCGCTACTTTTATGTCAATCCAACCGTAGAAGCACAAACCGGAATTTCCTCTGAAGAGTTTATTGGCAAGACCTTCGAAGAATTGGGTTTTCCCGAGAACCTGTGCACCCAGTGGCACGAGTCTACCGACCGGACTTTTCTTTCCGGGAAGGCTGAACGCGATGAATTCCAGCTCCCCGGCGGTATGTGGATCGATGTGGCTCAGATTCCGGAAAGGGACGACACCGGGCAGGTCAAGGCCCTCATCGTCATAGGGCGCGACGTTACCGAAAACAAGCGGAACGAAGCCATGTTCAAGAGCCTGTTCCAGGCAGCTCCCCTTGCAATCTTTTCCACCGATGAGAACAGAGTCATCACGAGAGTAAACGACTATGCTTCGACTACATTAGGATATTCTGCGGAAGAAATGGTAGGTCGTAATGCACGTTTTCTCTATTGCGGCGATGAGGACTACGAGGCCGCGGGAAAGGCGCTCTACTCCACAACTAGCAATCCAACAGAGATTAGGATGAGGAAAAAAGACGGGGAGGCAATCTGGGCGATTATCAGCCGATCTTACCTCAACGGCAAGGACCCTTCCGGCGGATCGATTGTTGTCGTGCAGGATATCACGTCCCGGAAAGTTCTGGAGGAGCAGTTGCGTCAGGCCCAGAAGATGGAGGCCATCGGTCAGCTGGCCGGAGGCGTGGCCCATGACTTCAACAACATGCTGCAGGCCATCCTCGGCTATACCAACATGATCCTCTATTCCCTCAGCCCGGAAGACAAAAACCGCCGCAAATTGCAGGAAGTGGAGAAGGCCGCGGAACGGGCGACGGCCCTGACCCGCCAGTTGCTGGCCTTCAGCCGGCGGCAGGTGCTCAAACTGGTTCCTCTGGATATGAACTCCGCCGTCGATGATCTGCTGAAGATGCTCCGCCGCCTCATCGGCGAGAACATCGAGTTGAGTTTCCTGCCTGATCCTAAATTATGGAAGGTAAACGCCGATCGGGGCCAGATGGAGCAGGTGATAGTCAACCTCTGCGTCAACGCCCGGGACGCCATGTCGGATGGAGGGCTCCTCTCCATTACTACTCACAACACTCAACTCGACGAGGAATACTGCTCTCAGAACGATTGGGCAAGACCGGGCAGGTACGTGCGGCTGGACATTACTGATTCCGGCTGCGGCATGGATCCGGAAACGAGGGCCAAGATCTTCGAGCCTTTTTTCACTACGAAGGAACAGGGACGAGGCACCGGCCTGGGGTTGGCCACCGTCTACGGCATCGTCCGGCAGCATGAAGGGATGATTCATGTCTACAGCGAAGTTGGAAAAGGTTCTCGGTTCAGCGTTTACCTGCCGACCACGGAAAATGCCCGGGAGGAAATCCCGGCGGAAGAGCAGGTATCGGATCCCGGGGGACACGAAACCATTCTTCTGGCGGAAGACGACGAGCCCCTTCGCTTTCTTACTAAGGAAATGCTCAAACCGGCAGGTTACCGCGTTCTTGTCGCCGTCGACGGCGAGGATGCCTTGCGTCTTTACCGGGATCACGAAAAAGAGATCGACCTGTTGCTGCTTGATGTGGTGATGCCCAAAAAAGGAGGTCGTTGCGTCTATGACGAGATCCGCGCCGTCCGTCCCGACATCCCCTGTCTTTTCATGAGCGGCTACAGCGAAAATGCGGTACACACCAACTTTATCCTCAATCAGGGATTCAAGCTGATCCAGAAACCGTTCAAAAGCAATGATCTGCTGAAAATGCTGCGCGAAGAACTGGATCGTTCCGGACCGACAGCGGAATTTCCTTTAAAAAAGAAACGCCGAAGTCCATGAAATGACTTGGCGTTTCTTAATACAGGTGCGA
>MVQR01000246.1 GCA_002067815.1 Syntrophus sp. PtaB.Bin001
CCTTGTATTCCGGCGATGCGTATCGCTGTGGGATAGGTGTCGTTTGTGGACTGGTGAAGGTTCACATGGTCCAGAGGGTGGACTATCCGGTAATTTCCTTTCTCCCCGCCAAGAATTTCGATGGCCCGGTTGGCGATTACCTCATTTACGTTCATGTTGGTCGAGGTGCCGGCCCCGCCTTGCAGGGCGTCCACGGGAAAAGAATCCGCCAGTTTCCCTGCGGCGATTTCGTTGCAGGCGGCAAGAATGGCCTCGACTTTGTCTTTGGGAAGATAGCCCAGTTCGGCATTGGCCAGACAGCAGGCCTTTTTTACCAGGGCCAGGGATTGAACAAGCGCTGGATTCACCCGGTTTCCGCTGATCGGGAAATTGCGCAAAGCCCTTTCGGTATGAATTCCCCAGTAGCAGCTTGCGGGAATTTCAAGTTGTCCCAGAAGGTCCTCTTCCGTCCGCATCAATGTCATCAAAAATGCTCCCTCTTTTTAATTTCAGGTCGCCCTTTCCCGACCGACTTATTTTGTTCAAATTATGCGTCATTCTTTCTTAGTCGGTTTGCTCACAGTTACCCACAAGAAACTCTCATTCCCGATATCCCGATTCTCCGCAGCTTCGATGTTCAAGCCGGCCTGTTCCAATTCCGCATACAGCCCGGCCGGAGTGGTGTGGCTGTAATAGAGTTGCCGCCCCAGAAATTCCTTATAGCCATCGAATTCATCGCTTCCCGTATAATCTCTGGTTGCATAGGTAAACAGCGCCGTTCCCCCGGGAATAAGCCACCGCGAAAATTTAACAAACATCAGCGCCTGGTCGCGGCGGGCAAGATGGAACAAACTGTAAATGGCCGTAATTGCATCGAAGCGGCAGGAAGGGAACTCGACTTGCCGCATATCGGCATGGACTGTCTGCATTTCAGGAACATGCTTCGCCGCCAACTCCAGCATCCGTCTGGAAAAATCGACACCCGTAACCGACCAGCCGCGCTCGACGAATAATCTATCCCAGGCATCCCCTGCCCCGCATCCCAAATCCAGCAATCTGCCCGTACGGCCTTCAAAGCGAGCGTAAAAGGAAGCAAAGACATCGGTCATGTCAAAAAGCCCCCGGTTCGCTTCATAGGTCCTGGCAAATTCATCGTAAATATCCTGCAACGCATCCATGACTTCAAAGCCTATGCCCGACTTCAAGACGCTTTTGCCGCACTTTTCCAATATTCGTACTCATGGACCCACTCGTCCTTATTCATCCGGACCAGGTTCTGGAAGTATTTCCTGTTTTCCTCCAGAATAAGCTCCTGGTCGGGATATTTCTTCCCCTTTTTGATGTCCTCCGCAAGGACCTCACCGAGATGAAAGGCCTTTTTCTCGGCCTCAGCCAGCGCCTCCGGTCCCGCAGCGATGGAAGCCCCCACACTGCCCGTAACGAAAGCCCCGAAACTGAGCATAACCTCACTTAGGTACTCAGTTACCTGCAGGTCTTTGCCGAGGCCTCCGGAGGTTGCCACATTGACGCTGTACTTTCCGGTGAGCAGTTGGCAATGAATCGCATCGGCCATACGATCCAGCAGGGTCTTCAACTGGGCGCTCACCGATCGGATGTAGTTCGGAGACCCGATTACCAGCCCTGCGGCGCCCAGCATCTTCTCGTAAATAAAGTAAAAATCGTCTGCCCTCGGACAGTTGCCGGTTTTGTAACAGACCCCACAGGCATTGCAGTACTCAATTTTCAGCGCACAGAGATCCACAAATTCCACATCGAGCCCGCTTGCCTGAACTCCTCCAAGAACGGCCTTCACCAGCTTGAGAGTCAGGCTTTTAGCGCCATGCGGACTTGCATTGATTCCCAAAACCTTCATCTTATCCTCCTTAGAATTATTCTATCGCCTGGTCAAATCGTAGGTTCTTGTTACCGTGTACTTGTATCGATCCGCCTTTACAGCCAGTTTCTTCTGGCCGTCACTGCCGCTGTAAATCTTGTTCAGATGGGATATTTTGAAATAAGCTGACAGGAAAGCGCCCATCTTTGAGGCCGACATAAACTCGAAACAGCCGAAATTAGGATCGAAAAACGTCGGCTTTCCAAGAACATTACAAGCAGCCATCGCATGTTTTGGGGCGTGTAGCAGCGATGCAGTCCCTTTTTCACCGACGAATTTGCCAAGATCGGTGTGACCGTGCCAAAAACCGCCTGCAAACAGATCAGAGTCCTTGAATTCCATATCATAGGATCTCATAATCTCCTTCACCCGATTGAACTCCGCTTCTTTATCGTATAACGGATTCACCTGACCGTTGACGTGCATTTTATTCATCACCTTGGTGAAGGGATCATCTCTGCGTTTCTGAACATCGTCATAGTCTACGGACAAAGTTTCTCCCGTTGACCATTTTCTCAGTTCCTTTTCTTTTTCTGCCCCCACAATGGATTTGATTCGGTCCCTCATCTCCCGGTAACGCATATCGAGCACTTTGGGAAAAGCCTTTGCCTGAATATCATTATGTTGATGACGCAACCACAAAATCGAAATGCCGTTGCACATGCCTCCTGTATATAAATCCCAGTTCTCTTTAAAATCCATCTGGTTCATTTCATAGAGGATTTTTCCTCCATGGGTCGGCACGAGATTTTTCAGCGTCGCTTCGATTCCAAGACGTTCCTTTGATTTAGGCATAATTCTTCCTCCGGCACGATATGATCGTTTCTCTGAAAGTATGGATAACATGTCCTATGCCCTAACCGTCAGGCAGGAGTTTTAATACCTTTTAAAAAGGAGGGGGCTGTCTTGATTTCTGAAATGGTACGATAAAAGGGCTGTTGGAACAATAAGCATCACGGCAGCCCGGTCTCGTATCGTGAGTATAAATGACGCGTTATTAATCAGTACTCATGCCTTGCAGGGCACGGCAGCCGATATCTGCCGGGGGAAACTTCATAAAAGAACGCAACGGCAACGCCGTTTCCCCCATTAAAAAAGTAAAGCGATCGATTGTTAACAGTTCCGCTGGTAAATCAGGCGAAGACCCTCCAGGGTGAGCATTTCGTCGACGATTTCTATGCTCTGCGCCTCGGCCTGAACGATCCTTGCGAGACCTCCGGTGGCGATCACCAGGGGATCGGAGTTGACTTCCTCTTTCATCCGGGCCACAATCCCATCCACAAGGCCTGCATACCCGTATATGATACCGGCCTGCATGCTGCTGACCGTATCCTTGGCAACAATGGATTTCGGCGTTGTGTATTCCACCCTGGGCAGCTTGGACGCCCGCTTGAATAGAGCTTCGCTGGAAATCACAATCCCCGGAGCGATGCATCCGCCCATATATTCCCCCCTGGGAGAAACATAGTCAAAGGTGGTTGCCGTTCCGAAATCGACGACAATCGCTTCCCGCTTATATTTTTCATAAACGGCCACGGCATTGACAATCCGGTCGGCGCCGACTTCCCGCGGGTTATCGTAAAATATGGGCATCCCCGTTTTGATTCCGGGACCGACAATCAGAGGTTTTACCTGAAAATATTTTTCACAGACCCGTTCGAGGATATGCACCATCGGCGGCACAACACAGGAGATAATTATGCTTTGAATGGCTTTCGAACTGATCTTGCTGGATTTGTAAAGATTGTAAATGAGCATGCCGTATTCATCGACGGTATGTTCGATGACAGTCCGGATCCGCCAGTCATGGACCAGCTCTTCCTCATCAAATACGCCGAGCACCGTGTTGGTATTACCCACATCAATAACTAAAAGCATGATGGTATTTATCCTTTCTTTACAGTAGCATCGCCGGCGATGACCCGCGTCACCCTGCCGTCGTCACCACGGAGCAACAGGGCTCCATAATCATCCAGTTCCACGACTTCCCCTGTCTGGAGTTCATCCCGAAAGATTACCTGGATCTGCTCGCCAACAATGGCGGCGTACTTCAGCCACCGATCTTTCAGAGGGCCGAACCCTTTCGCCAGATAAAGCTTATAACAATTTTCAAAATGTTCGTAAAGGCTTACGGCGATATCCATGCGTGAAAAATTCCTTCCCGTCTTCTCCCGAAGGGAAGTCGCCAGATGACGGAATTCCTCGTCAAATTCCGATTCTCTGATGTTGATGTTGATCCCGAT
>MVQR01000247.1 GCA_002067815.1 Syntrophus sp. PtaB.Bin001
AACTCCACGTCTTGTTGGCTGATTTTCGAAATTCCTTCCCGGTACAGTTCATTCAAGTTTACCCGTTTTCCGTAAGCCAACATGAGGATAATTGCCAGTTTATGGGCGGTGTCTATACCCTCGATGTCAAATGTAGGATCAGCTTCAGCGAAGCCCAGATTCTGTGCCTCCTTCAGGACGGTCTCAAAATCCTCCTTATCGTCTGTCATTTTGGAAAGTATAAAATTTGACGTGCCGTTCATGATTCCCAAAATGGATTTGATCCTATTCGCGACCATACCTTCTCTGATTGTTTTAATTATTGGAATTGTTCCGCCGACACTAGCCTCAAAACAGATATTGCGTTTCTTTTTTTCTGCAAGCTGAAAGAGATCATTGCCGAACGTTGCCAGAAGAGCTTTGTTGGCTGTTACCACATGCTTTTCTTTGTTAAGAGCTTCTTTGATGAAACGCAACGCTGGATCATAACCACCTACCAGTTCGATTACAATGTCTATATCCGGATCATTAAGTATGAGGTTGACATCTGAAGACAATATAGCCGGATCGACAGAAACAATTCTTGGAGAATCTAAATTAATATCAATAATTTTTTTAAGAACAAGCTTTGTCCCTAGACGTTTTTCTAAAATATCCGCATTTTCCTTTAAAAGTTTAACAACGCCTGTTCCGATATTTCCGAAGCCAATTAATCCCAAGTTGATACATTTCATCAACTCAAATCTCCTTTAATTTAAATCTTAAAGACAGTATTGCTAACAAATATTAATAATTTGCGCAAGGAAAGATTTGACTTTTATAATGATGTAAAATAAATGAAACTGTTTTATATAATGAAGAAATTTTACGTAGTATGGGAGAAAAGCTATGCATGAAAAAGCATCATATAAAAATGCAGGAGTGGATATAGATAAAGCCAACCTCTTTATAGATAAGATAACCCCATTGATAAAATCAACCTCAAGAAAAGAGGTGATGAAAGGCATTGGCGGCTTTGGTGGACTTTTTCACTTAGACCTAAAGAAAATAAAAGACCCGGTGTTAGTTGCGGCAACAGATGGAGTTGGAACAAAAATAAAAATTGCACAGATGATGAATCGCCATGACACACTTGGAATTGATCTTGTTGCCATGTCGGTTAATGATATTGTAGTACAGGGTGCTGAACCAATTTTTTTCCTTGATTACATGGCAATCGGCAAGATGGACGTTGAACGCAACATAAAAATTATTGAAGGAATTGTTGCCGGTTGCCAAGAAGCTGGATGCTCCTTAATCGGAGGAGAAACAGCTGAAATGCCTGGAATATATTCTGAAGATGAATATGATCTTGCAGGATTTTGCATTGGTGTTGTTGAAAACGGTAAAATTATTGATGGATCCGGAATACACGTAGGAGACAGGATAATCGGTATTGCCTCAAATGGGATTCATAGCAACGGTTTTTCCTTGGTGCGCAATGTTTTGTTTGAAAAGGCAAAATTGAAAATAGATGATAAAATTGATGGTATAGAAGGAATCATCGGGGAAGAACTATTGAAACCAACAAGAATTTACGTAAAATCAGTTTTAAATTTATTAAAGAATTTTAATATTAAGGGCATCATCCATATAACCGGTGGTGGTTTTATCGACAATATACCAAGGATTGTTCCAAAACAGTGCAGTACCGTAATTAAGATTAACAGTTGGCCGGTTCCGGCAATATTTAATAAGATTCAAGAAATTGGCAATATTGAATTCTTGGAAATGTTCAGAGTGTTTAATATGGGAATTGGATTGATGCTAGTTGTATCTGAAAAGGAGACCAATGATATTATGGAGCGATTAAATATTTTGGGAGAAAAAGCATATATTATTGGTTCCATTGAAAAAGCAACAGGTGATAAACCTTTGGTATCTTTAGTATAGTTAAGTAGTGTGTTATGAAAAGAAACTTACCGATCGGAGTCTTAGTATCTGGAAGTGGTTCCAACCTGCAATCAATAATAGACAATATTGAAAGTGGCAATCTCGAAGCGGAAATCAGGATTGTTATAAGTAACAATCCTGTCGCCTATGCCTTGAAACGTGCAAGGCAGCACAAAATAAAAACGGCCATCATTAAACATAATGATTTTGAAACCAGGGAATCGTTTGATAGAGAGATAGTTGGCATATTAAAGTCATGTGGTGTTGAACTCGTAGTTATGGCTGGTTTTATGCGCGTTATTTCTTCAGTTTTAATAAAAGCCTACCCGAACAAGATCGTCAATATTCATCCTGCTTTGCTTCCATCATTTCCTGGGATGCACGCCCAGCGACAGGCATTGGAGTACGGGGTAAAATTCTCAGGGTGTACTGTCCACTTCGTCGACGAAAATGTTGATTCCGGTCCAATTATTATTCAGGCTATCGTTCCTGTTTATGAAGAAGATACGGAGGAAACTCTTTCTGCGAGAATATTAAAAGAAGAGCATAGAATATATCCACAAGCCATTCAGTTCCTTGCTAAAAACAAAATTAGAATCGAAAATCGAAAAGTTATTATTTCTGAAGGTAAATGTGATAAACTTATATCAATTCATAACCCCTGTTTATCAGGATTTTAATTGTTATTAACTAGTAAATATTGCGTTAGTTGAATTATCAGTGAATATAGTATGAAAAATCGATCCATCTTTGCGGTTATTAATCTGAAGAAGAGAAAGGTCGAATTGATGAAAAAAGTTTATCCGAAAGATTATATAATACAAAATTTAGGAGAATGTAAAATTAAGTCTCCCGTAGTTGTAAATTATTTTACTTCGGATAGCAGAAGACTTCTCCTGAAAAACTATCTTGATTACAGCGATTCCTTAAAAAATAAAACCTTTAAAGATAAAGGCGACATCCCTCTATCTGTGGAGGTAGCAGGTCCTAGGGATAAAATATTTTTTGACCCTTCTAAAACAAAAGCGGCAATTGTTACTTGCGGAGGTTTATGCCCAGGAATTAATGACGTTATCAGAGCTATTGTCATGGAATTTCACCACCGATACGGGGTCAGGAATATTATTGGCATAAAGTACGGATTTCAAGGGCTTATACCTTCTTATGGGCATGAGATAATTGAACTCACTCCGGAAATTGTTGAAAATATTCACCGTGAAGGAGGTAGTATTTTATCATCCTCAAGGGGGCAGCAAAACGTAGGAGAAATGGTTGATGCCCTTGTTAGGATGAATGTTAACATTTTATTCTGTATAGGCGGCGATGGTACAATGCGTGCCGCGGAACGCATTACGGAAGAGATCACCAAAAGGCAACTAAGTATTAGTTTGATTGGAATTCCGAAAACAATTGATAACGATCTAAATTTTGTTCAAAAGACTTTTGGTTTTGATACAGCAATAGCGGAATCAGTTAAAGCTATTGCTTGCGCCCATACAGAAGCAAAGGGAGCCCCTATGGGCATCGGCCTAGTTAAGATTATGGGAAGACTATCGGGACAGATTGCTGTAGGTGCGGCATTAGCACAAAATGATGTTAACTTTGTCCTGATTCCTGAGGTTCCGTTCCAGCTTGATGGTGAAAATGGCCTATTGAGGGCGTTGGAGAAACGCCTTAAAGAAAGGAAACATTGCGTTATCTTGGTTGCTGAAGGCGCCGGGCAGGAACTTATGCGCAATGATCATACTGCTAAGGAAACTGATGCCTCAGGAAATATCCGCCTTCTGGATATAGGGATTTTTTTAAAAACTAAAATTGAAGAGTACTTTAAAAAAATCGGCATTGAAATAAATCTGAAATATATCGATCCCAGCTATATGATTCGTAGCGTACCGGCAAGTGCCAGTGACTGCATATATTGTTCCGCGCTGGGTAAATACGCCGTTCATGCCGGGATGGCAGGTAAAACTGGAATGTTGGTCTGTTTAATGAAAGATGAATATGTCCATTTACCAATCAGAGCCGTAACCTCAGGAAAACAGATAGATCCGGCAGGTAATTTATGGATGAGAGTTCTGGAATCAACAGGTCAACCTCAGACGCTGGCAGACAATTAGTTTTGAGAATAAATTGATTGGTAGGTTACACAAATCAGGATCAGCGGCAAATAATAAACTGCCATTTTTTTT
>MVQR01000248.1 GCA_002067815.1 Syntrophus sp. PtaB.Bin001
CCCCAGGCCGAAGCGGCGCCCACAACGAAAGAATGCCCCTACTGCCTCTCCAGCATCGCCGTCAAGGCCACCCGCTGCCCGCACTGCACTTCGGAGCTATAAATTTCCATCCCCTCAATAGCGCGTGCCTGCCGATTCCAGGCAGGCACGTACTGCCGGTTTCAGTGAGCCGCCGATTTCATGCCCCGATAAGTCGCTGTCGTAGACGACTCGGTTTCGTCCATTGGCTTTTGCCCGATAAAGGGCCTCGTCCGCAGCGCCTAAAAGGCTGTCGACTGTACTTTCTTCCGTCGCAAAGGCAACACCGATACTTACCGTCACAGAAACCGGGCCGGACGGCCCGAAAACCTCCAGGGCGGCAACCCGCTTGCGCAATCGTTCATAAAGGCACAAATCCTGATTAGCCGATGGACCGGAAATGACAAGAAATTCTTCTCCGCCATATCTGCCGAGACAATCGCTGCCCTGCAACTGCCCTTCCATGCAGCGGACATAGTCGATAAGGACTTTGTCTCCCATCTGATGGCCATGAGTATCATTGATTTTCTTGAAGAAATCGATGTCGCACATTCCGATGCTAAGCCTTTTCTTTTCTCTTTTCGCCCGTTCAAGTTCTTCTGCTAGTTTTCCCAGGACAGCCCTACGGTTCAACACCCCGGTAAGCGGGTCATGCGTCGCCTGATAAGCCAGGGCATCCCGCGCCTCCACGAGACTTTCCTGCAACTCCAGCATGCGCTGCCCCACCCTAATGCGGGCCCGCAGCTCTTCGGGATCGTATGGTTTGACGATGTAATCATTGGCCCCGGCATCCAGCCCCAAAACAACGTCCCCTTTTTCATCCCGGCCCGTCAGCAGAATAATGTACGGTGGATTGGAAGAGTTTTCCAACCTGAGGCGGCGGCAGATTTCCGGGCCTTCCATTTCCGGCATGTTCCAGTCTAACAAAAGAAATTTCGGAGCGTCCGGTTGCTGCAGGACATTCCAGGCAGCCAGGCCGTCTTTTGTAGCTACGGGATCATAACCCCATTTTTTCAAAACAGCGGTAAGGATGCGGCGCGATGTGAGATCGTCTTCAGCAACGAGAATTTTCATTTCAGTTCTTCCTCCACGTGTTTTTTCATGATATCAAACTGACGCTCCATCTCCGGCATAAGCACGGCGGTTTCATCCCAGCGGCCGGCCTTTGCGGCTTTCTCCATATTCAAGGCCACGGCATTGAGGGCCATTGCTCCCACATTGGCAGCAGCCCCCTTGATCGTATGCGCCTGCCTTCCGGCTGAAGATGCGTCGCATCGCTCGACGTGTTCTCTTAGACTCTGCATCTGGCCGGGAATATCCTCCAGAAAGCCCGCACAGATTTCCTTAACTAATTCCTCATCTCCCATCAGCCGATTTTTCAGGGTTTCCCAATCAAAAACAGGCGGGCCTGCAGAATTTTCCTTCACTTCACTTACTTCAGAAGATGCAGGAATAGAGGAGAACGATTCCGGGGAGTGGCTCAGCCATTTATCAAGGATCTCCGCCAGGGTTTTGGGAAGAACCGGCTTGGCAATGTAATCGTCCATTCCCGCTTCGATGCAGCGCTCACGGTCTCCCTTCATGGCATGGGCCGTCATGGCTATGATCGGCATCTTGGGAATTTGGCCCCTTGCCTGTCCGGCCCGTATGGCACGGGTTGCGGCAAACCCGTCCATAACAGGCATTTGAACATCCATGAATGTAAGATCATAAGGCATTTTTTCCAGCGCTTCGAGAGCCTCCCGCCCATTGTTCGCAACATCGGCCCGGAAACCGAGTTTTTCTAGGATGCGCAGGGTGACTTGTTGATTGGTCAAATTGTCTTCAACCAGGAGAATTCGCGCTATTCGCCGCCGTTCCTCATTCAGCGTGTGCCTGGTCACCAGGGCGGAGAAAGGTGTTTTGTCCGGCTGGGCACACCTGCCGAGAACAGTTGAAAGGCAATCATACAATTGGGATTGTTTGACTGGCTTCGTCAGATAGGCGGAGAATCCCAGGGCATGCAGCCGTTTGGCGTCGCCCCGCTTGCCCCGGGAGATCATCATGATCAGGATCGTGTCGTACAATGCCGGATCGGCCTTGATCGCCTTACCCAGGGATTCACCGTCCAAACCGGGCATTTGCATGTCCGTCACGACGATCCGGAAGGGATCGCCGGCATTACAGGCGGCATGGAGTATATCCAGCGCTTCCACGGCATCACTGACCTCCGTATGATTCATGCCCCAGGAACCCAGCTGTTCTGAGAGAATGAGACGATTTGTCGCATTGTCATCCACAGCGAGAATGCGGACGCCGCGGACATCTGCCCGCAGAGGAGGCGACTCGTCGATCTGGTCCGATTCCGGCTTGCCAAAAACCGCTGTGAACCAGAAAGTCGATCCTTGGCCATCGACGCTTTCCACACCGATTTCACCGCCCATCAGTTCAACCAGCCGCTTCGAAATGGCCAGTCCCAATCCCGTTCCACCGAATCGTCGCGTAGTTGAGGCGTCCACCTGCTGGAACGCATTGAACAGTAGATTTATCTTGTTCCGCGGAATGCCGATGCCCGTATCCCTCACTTCAAAATATATCTTGACTCCGTTGTCGACTTCCTCCGCCGGACGCACATCGAAGGCAACTTCTCCATGCGAGGTGAACTTAATGGCATTGTTCCCCAGATTAACCAGGACCTGACGCAGACGTCCGGGATCGCCCCTCAGGTAAGTGTGCACGCAGGGATCGATGCGGCAGGTAAACTCAAGCTGCTTCTCGTGAGCGCGGATGGCCAGCAGTTCCGCAGTATCTTCCAAGGTGTTGCGAATATCGAAATCCAACTCTTCCAGTTCGATTTTTCCCGCCTCAATTTTGGAAAAGTCGAGGATATCGTTGATTACACTCAGAAGCGCCTCGCCGCTTGACTGGATGGTTTCACAATAAAGTCGCTGCTCGTCGGAAAGCTCCGTATCCATCAGCAACCCGGTCATACCGATGACGCCGTTCATGGGGGTGCGGATCTCATGACTCATGTTGGCCAGAAACTGGCTTTTGGCAATATTGGCGGTCTGGGCTTCAAAGGCCATTTCATTCGCTCTGCTGATGGCGACGGAAAGGTTGTTATTGGCCGCTTCCAATTCCTCCATCGTACTGCGGAGCGTCTCCTCCGCTTTTTTCTGATCTGTGATATCGCTCATAATGCCGACGGCATGCCAGGCGCCCTTGACCTGAACGGAAGACAGCGCCAGAGAAACGGTAATTTCCTGCCCGTCTTTTCTGCATGCCTGCAATTCCAGCGTTCTCCCAACGATGGCGCCGCGACCCGTGCTTTGAAACTCCGGAAAAGCGGCGCTACAGCCCTCATGATAGCGTTTCGGGGCGATGCATTGGTGAAGGTCGCGGCCAAGAGCCTCGTCTCTCGAGTAACCGAAAATTCTCTCCGCAGCGGGATTCCAATAGGTTATCTTTCCCTGCTGATCGATCATGAGTATGGCATCCTGGGCGGAATCGGTGATGGCCTTCATTTTGGCTTCACTCTCCCGCAAGGCCTCTTCCGTCTGCTTCCGGGTGACGATTCGCCACAAGCCGTCCATAAGGAGCTTTAATTGACGGAGATCGCTTATGTCATAATTCGTTGACTTGTTGCCGACCCCGGCCACGGCGACAATGCGGCCGCCTTCGAAAATGGGGATGTTCATATGCCGGACGACTGGTACATGCCCTACCGGACAACTTTTTTTGTACGGGCTTGGTGCGGCGTAATCATTGGTGATTATCGGCTTCCTCCGCCTTACCGCTTCAGCCCAGAGCCCGGCGTTTTCAATCGTGTAAACGACGGGCTTATCGACTATCCGGCAGGCATCAAGTACCGACTTGGACCAGTATCGCATGGTCACCATAGTTTCTTCTTCATTGAGCAAAGCAAGGTAGCCGATTTTGCTGTTTGTAATGCTTACGCTCTGTTCAACGGCGAAAGGTATGATCTCCTCAAGGGGTGAATCGGTCATCGAGTTTATCGTCAGAAGCGATTCCATCCGCTCCGCGTCCTGAATGAGCATTGCCGTGGACTGCCTATGCTCCATGATATTT
>MVQR01000249.1 GCA_002067815.1 Syntrophus sp. PtaB.Bin001
CAAGCAATTGCTCGCATAGATGGGAACCCAGAAATCCGGCGCCGCCGGTAATCAATATTCGCATTCCAGAATGCCTGAAGATAAATTAAGATAGTCTTGATTTCAGGATTGTTCAGAGTTATCCAGAATTCTTGATTTTATTCTGCTATCTCTATAGCATCAGAAATAAAATGTAAAATCTTTTTTACTCATCTGGCTGAATATCAGTGCATTGCCGATTTTGTCTCACAAATTATAAATTCAGGGAAATACTTACAAGGAACAAGGTATGGAAAAACCAGGGAAACTTTATGTGGTGGCAACACCTATAGGAAATCTTGAAGATATAACTCTCCGGGCGATCCGGGTGCTCAAGGAGGTTGCATTAGTTGCGGCCGAGGATACACGCAGAACGCGGAAACTCTGTCATGCTTATCAGATTGATACACCATTGATCAGTCTATATGATCATAATGAGGTCCGAAAGAGTCGAGTGTTGATCGATAGACTCAAGGAAGGTTCCAGTGTGGCTTATGTTTCTGATGCAGGAACGCCCGGGATCTCTGATCCTGGATTTGTGCTCATCCGTCAAGCGTTAGAGAACGATATAGAGGTGATTCCTGTGCCTGGTGTCTCTGCCTGCGTTACGGCATTGTGCGTCTCCGGTATCCCTATGGATCAATTCGTTTTTATGGGATTTTTACCGCCAAAGGCGGGAAAGCGAAAAGATGTGCTTGTTTCGTTGAAAGACGAGCACAAGACCTTGATTTTCTTTGAAGCCCCTCACCGGCTGCTGGTTGCCCTCGATGATATAAAATTGATTCTGGGTGACAGAAAAATCGTCATTGCCAGGGAGTTGACAAAGCTCCATGAAGAAATTTTGCGGGGAAATTTAAGCGATATCCTGCCGGTTCTTAAAGATAGGTCCATCAAGGGAGAAATTACACTAGTTGTGGCCGGGAAGGAACCTGCAGTAAGAAACTGGTCCGACGAAGAGATCAGAAGTTTCTATTTCAAATTAGTTAAGGAAACATGCTTTTCTGATCGTGATATTGTAAACCGGATTGTTGAAGAAACAGGAGATTCGAGAAAACATGTTTATTCCGTTGTCGTGGCTTCAAATCCTAAATCTGATTAACCAAAGGCTGTTATTCGATGTTGCAGAGGGGTGAGTGTCGGTGATAATTTATTGAACTATCTTAACATGTATGATAATTTCTCTGGAATTTCAGGACTTAATAAGAATGAATGGGTTGTTAGTGCGCCGAATGACGAGAAGGTTATAGCCAACTAGGAAACTGGAGATGAAAGGATGATCGAAAATTCAGGAGTTCCTGAATCAAGCGAAGGTGGACACTCCATGATAAACGAAAACACTGCCAAAGGACATCTGCCGGAGATCAATGACAAAATATATGATCTTATGGAAATTGTTGATGAACCACATGGCAGAATTTATGATTTGGTTGATGCCATTGAAGAATCGGAGCCTTTACCCAAAGAGAAACCCCAAGAGGTTCTGGTTATAGATGGGAGAGCTTATAAAAAAGAAAAACAATCTGACGTTAAAATACACGATCTTGTTGATATTGTTGGAGAAGAGTCGACATCGGGGCAGCCGAAAATTATCTCGGAAGACGAGATGAAAAAAACAATTGTCGAAGTTGTAGAAAAGATGGCTCGTGAAATGATTCCGGATATTGTTGAAAGAATTATTCGGGAAGAGATAGAAAAATTGAAACAAGAGACAGAGGAGGATATACATTAAATGTTAATCAGAAAAATTAACTTGATTATATGTCCTGTTTTTCTGTTTGTGCTGTTATTTTCCCTTTTTGGAGGATGCAGTATGGGGAAGACCTCAGTCATGACAAAATCCACAATCATGACAAGCAAGGAAAATAAGGAGTCTGTTCACTTGATAGCCGTTTTCCCCGTACAAAATTCGGTGGTGGATCAGCGTGCCGCATCCATGCTGCGGGATAAAGTTTTGAACGCTCTTTACTTCAAAGGATATCCCAAGATTTCTCCACAGCTTATTGATGAAAAGCTGAATGCTGAGCAATCTGAAGAAAAAAGCATAAGTGATAAAACAGAGTATTTCAGGATTTTGGGAGAACAAATGAAGGTCGACGCTATTTTTTATTGCAATCTTAAGGAAAGCCGGACGGCTTATTATTTGATTTATTCTCCAATGTCTATTTCCGCTGATTTTGAATTGCGCAGTGCCAAGACCGGTCAAATCCTTTGGAAAAATCAATACAGCACAATCAAAAGAAATTATGGAATATCCAGAGATTCTCTAAGATTGAAGGCTTCGCAGGATTATGAATCTGCCGTTCAGGAACTGGTAGATAAAGCAATGGAATCTTTTCCAGACGGTTTGGATGAGTTAGCTGCTTCGATTTTTGAAAAGAATCATAGCAAGCAATAAACAAGAGGTGAATATTCAAACGCGAATTTCTATGATTTTCTGATGAATATCCCCAATATTTTATCTCTCCTAAGAATTATTCTCGTACCTGTAATCGTAATCTTTTTGATGGAAGGTTCCTATTTAAAGGCGCTCATCGTTTTTAGCCTTTCCGGATTTACTGATGGTATGGATGGTTTCCTCGCACGAATTTTGAAACAGCAGACCAAACTGGGAGCATATCTTGATCCCATCGCAGACAAGGCACTTTTGACCAGTAGTTTTTTAACACTTGCCATTATGGGAATACTTCCCGGATGGCTTACGGTGATTGTTATCAGCCGTGACTGTATCATTCTGGTCGGCATAGCGATTTTAACTATTATGTCCATATCCTTTGAAATTCAGCCTGTATTTATCAGTAAAGTTACTACCATGCTGCAACTCCTAACGGTGTTGGTTGTTCTGACTTTAAAAGGATTGGCGCGTGGAATCGATTACAATTGGGTATATATGTTGTATTGGTTAACGGCTTTGTTTACTATTCTGTCCGGTTTAGTATATTTGGTAAGAGGAATTCAATTGATTAATCATCAGGAATAACAGATTAAGCCATTGGCTGGTTTGTTTTGATCTGGTAAGATCGAATTACGAGAAAAAACAAAGCGGTTTAGATTTTGCCTTGACAATGAAATAATTTATTGTTAGGTATTACGCCCTGTTTGGGAGTCGAATGCGTATATAGAGGCACGTAGCTCAGGGGGAGAGCGCCATCCTGACGCGGTGGATGTCCAGGGTTCAAATCCCTGCGTGCCTACCATTTTTTAACATGATGCAACCTGCAGGTGATTCGTTTCATCAGTCAAATATGACAGTTTTTTTGGAAAGGGCATCCGCAAAAATAAGGCGATGATGCCCTTTCTTTAATGAAGGAGTGTAAAGCAGGACTTTAACTTCTAAAGCTTCTGAATTGTAGTCCGGGTATTGAAAATATGAAAGAAATCAAAATAGTATTGCCGGATGGTTCGGAAAAAGTTTTCTCGGAAGGAATTTCTGTTAGGGACATTATTTCTTCTTGGGATCAGCAGTTGCTCGCAAATACCGTGGCATCCAGATTTAATAATGATCTCGTTGACCTGAGTCATGTTCTTCATGAGAATGGCAAGCTGGAACTGATAGATATTCATTCGCGAGAAGGTTTGGAAATTCTCAGACACAGCATATCTCATGTGATGGCTCAAGCCGTTCAGGATATTTTCCCTGGAGTTCGTGTCAGCATAGGACCTGCCATCGAAGATGGCTTCTATTACGATTTTGAATATGAAGATACCTTTACTCTGGAGGATCTGGAAAAGATAGAAGCTCGGATGCAAGAGATTGTTTCGGAGGATTATCCTTTCTTGCGCAAAGAGGTTTCCCGTGAAGAGGCTATTAACTTTTTTAAAAATAAAGGGGAATCTTACAAGGTCGAACTCTTAAACGATTTGCCTGATAATATAATAACAGTAAGCCTTTATGAACAGGGTAATTACACTGATCTGTGCCGGGGGCCTCATATTCCGTCTACGGCTATGATTCATGCTTTCAAACTTCTCAATGTTGCCGGCGCTTACTGGCGTGGTGACGAACGAAACAGGATGCTGCAGCGAATCTACGGTACCGGTTTTGCCTCCAAAGAAGATTTAGCTGAATA
>MVQR01000250.1 GCA_002067815.1 Syntrophus sp. PtaB.Bin001
CCAAAACGTTCACTAGTCTTCCGAGTTGAGTTGTAAACGGGGGTATCAGATTTTAAGGTTCCAGAATATACTCGGAACAGCGTTAGTCTACCTGCATAGGGATCAGCGATTGTCTTGAACACATATGCAGAGAAGGGGGCGGATTCTTCAGGAAGCCTTTCCTCAACGTCTTCAGTTCCTGGTTTAAGACCTATCGCCGGTCCCCGATCAATCGGGGAAGGCATATATTGAACCAACATGTCCAAAAAGGGCGTGATACCGATATGTTTTAGTGCAGAACCACAAGTTGCCGGGATTATTGCACCTGATAAAACACCGGATCTTAAACCGCTTTTCATGTCTTCTGGACTGATTTCACCGCTATCCAAGTATTTTTCCATGAGATTTTCATCGGATTCGGCAATATCTTCCATCATTGTTTCTCGCATGTTTTCGGCCTCATCTTTCAGCTCCGCCGGGATATCTGCAACTTTATATGAGCCCTTGGGATCTTCAAAGATATATGCCTTTTGGGAAATCAGATCTATTATTCCCCTAAAATTTTCTTCAGCACCTATGGGCATGAAAACTGGTGTAACTTTCTTAATCCGTGTTTTGATTGTTTCCAGAGCATTTGAGAAATTGGCTCGTTCACGATCCATCCTGTTGATGAAAACGATACGGGGCAATTTGTATTGATCTGAGTATTCCCAGACCTTTTCAGTTTGAAACTCCACACCGCTTACAGCATCAACCAATATGACCGCCGCATCGACAGCACGAAGACAGCTTCTTGTATCATAGGCAAAATTAGAATCACCGGGAGTATCTACAATGTTTATCTTATGCTTGTTCCACTCGACAAAATTAGTTGCTGCACTGATGGAGATATGTTTTCGTTGCTCTTCAGGCTCGTAATCCATGCATGAAGATCCATCATCAACCCGGCCTGCTCGTTCTGTTTTACCACTAACAAAAAGAAAGGATTCGCATAATGTGGTTTTCCCTGTACCACCATGTCCTACAATTGCGACATTTCTCAAATTCTTTGATTCGTATTTTGCCATGAAAGCTCCTTTCCGTACAATCCATATCAAGCGTGAAAATCGTCTTTGTGCTGCGGCTGTTTAGCGTATTACATCTTTCAAAGTCAAGTCAAATTTAGCTCTTACGATAATTGGACATGATAGAATTGCATTTGCAAAAACTCAGAGATAATTCCATTGAGTGTTCTGATTAATTATGCTTATGGTTTCTCAATATAATATCATTGACAGCATTATTTGAACCTTGTATAAGGTCACCATCAGAATTGGTAACCAGCTAGTCGTTGTATTAGCCCTCCTTTTGCACTTACATTTGTTTTTTCTCATCAATAAAATAAAGGTTAAAATTTTTAATAGTTACACTCATTTCATGAGTCTTGGCATCAATGAGATATGCGTGGAATAGATTAGAGGACATAAAAATATGGTTGGAAAGAAACAAAGAATCAAAAAAGTCCTGATTGCCAACAGAGGAGAGATAGCATTACGGATCCTCCGGACGGTGAAAGAACTTTCAATGGACAGTGCAGTGATCTATGAAAGGCCTGACAGTGAGGCCTATTATATTCGTTTGGCTGATGATGCCATTATGATCGGCGATGGCCCCAGGAGGGACTATCTTGATATTGAAAAAATTATCTGGGCTGCTCGTAAAAGCGGTGCTGATGCCATTCATCCAGGGTACGGCTTTCTTTCTGAAATTCCGGAATTTTCTGCCGAATGCGAACGTGCAGGAATAATTTTCATTGGCCCGCCACCGGATGTCATCAGAAACCTTGGCAATAAAGTGGTGGCCCGGGAGATTATGGAAAAGGCAAATATTCCTTTCATTCCCGGGACAAGAGATCTTTTTCGCGGTGACGCCGGCCTGCGAGAAGCGATAGCTTTTGGACGCAAATATGGGTATCCTGTAATGCTGAAGGCATCGTCCGGCGGCGGTGGCCGTGGAATAAGAAAAGTAATGAATGAGTCCGATCTAGAGATTCAGCTTCCTCTAGCCAGGGCTGAGGCCCTCTCTGCCTTTGGAGACGAAAGCGTCTATGTTGAAAAATGTATCGAAGCTCCGAGACATATAGAGATACAAATCCTTGCTGACCGCTATGGAAACATCATCCATCTTGGATCAAGGGACTGTTCGATTCAAAGGCGGCATCAAAAACTTCTTGAAATAGCTCCTGCCGATTTACCACCCGAAGTATTAAACGCCATGTATAATGCCGCTATCAAGGCGGCAAGGGTTGCAGGATATGTCAACGCAGGAACTGTCGAATTTCTGGTCGATTCCAAAACAAACGATTTCTGGTTTATGGAAATGAATACTCGCCTTCAGGTCGAGCATACTGTAACCGAAGAATTAACCGGTGTTGATATTGTCCGCGAACAAATACGCATAGCGGAAGGAGATCAGCTTAAGATACCTGTTGAAAGAATTCATTTGATGGGAAAAGCTGTTCAAGTAAGGATAAATGCTGAAGATCCCAAAAATAGTTTCATGCCGGAAGGAGGTAAACGCCTTGAGGTTTATCAATCTCCAGGTGGTCCGGGAGTCAGGCTGGACGGACTTGTCTATCAAGGATATAAAATTCCCACTGAATACGATTCGCTCATGGTGAAAATGACTGTCCGCGGCTTTAACTGGGAGCAGACAATTCAAAGACTTAAAAGGGCACTTCAGGGGTTTCTTATAGTAGGTCCCAAAAGTACAATTCCCTTCTATCTGGCAATTTGTGATGAGCCCGACTTTCTTGCGGGCAAGTTTGACACAAGCTATCTAGAAAGCCATCAGGAGCTTTTCCAATATCCGGAAAATGAAAGGGAAATTACTAAACTGTCGAGACTTATCGCTGAGACACATGCAAAAAAAATAAATCCTTATGCCTATTAGAAGAAAATTAATCTTCGCGCTAAATGAGTAGAATATTTGGTTTATTTGATTTATCTCGAGTAAAATAAATTTATATTTGGTTTAAGATACTGCTTATGAAGATATCCGATCGTCTCCTGGAAGAAAGAATTACACCTGAAGATTTACATAAAAATGGCATTTCTTACATTCTTGACAAAATAAGGCACAATCCTGGTTACTATGTTACCAATACTGAAAGGGATCTTTCTCAATCAGACTTTAAAAATCGGATTATGCCTCATACTCAACTGCTTGTTGCAAAAGAACGTAACGATGCTGGATACTTTTCGATAGAGATCACCGGCGGAGCCTCCATTCATGTGGATATGCTTCGAAAACAGATGAATCCTCTCGAAAAATTGGAAGTGTTAAGTGCCAATATGCCGGATACTCTCTTTCAAACCCTCTGTCGAGGCATCAATCTCTTCGGTTACAGGCCTTATCCGGAAAATGTTATTCGTTTGACCGTCAAGGCCTTTTCCAAATTTGTCCACGTATGGCGAGTATTCGATTTTCTGAATTATATACCGAATATGATACCCGTATTTGAGGAAGTTAAGGCGGCGGGCTGCCTTCTTGAACCATCAATTTGTTTCTCTACCGGACCGGAACATACTAACGAGTATTATGTAAAAAAAGTCGGAGAAATTTTGGAAGTAACCGGTCCGGATATCCTGCTCGCCATAAAAAATCACGGAGGATTGGGAACTCCCAAGCGAATTGGCGAACTCGTAAAAGCCATCCGGAATGCCTATCCTGATCTTATAATCCATTATCATGGTCACAACACGGATGGAGCTGACACCGGAAGAATTGTTGAAGCTGTAAGAAATGGAGCGAAGATTGTCGATGCCGGCGATCACTCTTTTACAGGATTTTATGGACCACCGCCGATTTTGACGGTCGTCGATGTCCTTGAAGAATATGGATATAATGCGGCCGGATTGGACCGCCAGGCTGTAATTGACACTTCTAACAAACTTCGTCCGGAGCGGGAGTACTATAAAGATTTCGAGTCACAGTTTCTGGGTTTTGATCCCACTGTTCAGATTCATAAACTTCCTGGAGGCGCAACCGGATCGAGCTTCGAGCAGGCTGTCAAGGGTGGCTTTCTTGATCGCATGCCTGAAATACTTCAAAGAGAATT
>MVQR01000251.1 GCA_002067815.1 Syntrophus sp. PtaB.Bin001
GCAAAATAGTTCGATTGCTCGATGGTAAGAGGCAGATCCACCTGATTTCTCTTCCCTTCGACGATCGTTTGTAGCTCGGCCTCGCTTCCCGCCGTGGTATCGCCGGGGGCAAAAGGCAGAGAAGTTATGTCGGGGCCGTTTTCACATCGGACGGCCAGCATCTCTAGAATTCTAGGAACAGGAGGGATTTCCTCAACCCTATCCTCAAAGGTATGCGGGAAGTTCATTATGGCTGCTTCGGCTTGACTCATTGACTATCCATCCTTTTTTCCGAGTCATAGCGAAGGTTTGTTTCAGTCTGATGAAAGAAAGATGAAAGTATGATTAAATTTTTCAACAGTTTAGAATTTCTCAACCGGCAATTCTTTCACCCACGATCTCCGTTCAAAGAGATACGCACTTCTGCCGGTTTCTGCGGTTATCTGCTTTACCTTTTTCTTGATGGAAGCCGCGATTTCAGAGAAAAGAGCCGGATGAGGATCTTCCCACATTTTACGGCTGTCGATGATAGCCAGACTGACGGTTACAAGGGGAATACGGATCTGCATACCCTGCCGATCCATTACTTCCATAAAACCTTTTTGCCGATGTTCACTTTTGAACAGTTCAAGTTTTGCTCGATCAAAGGCTTCACATATCGATCGTATCGGCGTCTCATCCACCAACCCGGGACAGACGACTACAAAATCATCCCCGCCGACATGCCCCAGTTTAGATTCCTCAGGCAACTCTTCCAAACTTGCGGAAAGCACTTTTGCCGTCAGACTAAGGAATTCATCTCCGGCCAGAAATCCATAATTATCATTGAATTCCTTGAAATGATCCAAGTCGGCATAAATTATGGTGTACTCCGGCCACAGAAGGGCATCGTGGATCCAGTTGCGGATCATCTCATTGCCAGGCAGTTGAGTAAGTGGATTTACATTCCTGGCCCAACGTACTTCCAGTTCCAGAGATTTTTCGATCACCTGTTTCATGGTTACCGTACCGGCAAAGGTTCCGTCACGCCGAACGACAATTACGGGGTCATAGAGGTCTTCACTGAATCGATCCATGGCCAATTTCGCCAACAATGTAACGCTTAAGCGTTCATCAACAATCAGGGGTTTGTTTTTGCAGATCTGTTCAACCGGTTTTTTACGAAAGAGTTGATATCCGAAGGGTCCACCGGTTTCCGTATAGAAATGCTGACGGACGATCATGGCCACGGGCTTTTCTTCTTCCAGAATGACTACATGGTCGACACTGGGAGATTTTTTGAAAATTTCATTCATGGCCTCACAGTTTGTCGTTCCCCTCTGAATAGTTTGCGATCTGATTACCATGCTGCCGAGCCTTTCATTAAGTTCCACCTTGGGCTGATTGAAACGATTTGTGATCACCTGGATCTGCTTCAACGTATCGTCAGGCAGATCATAGGGTTCACTTTTCGGCTTCCCGAAGAGAAATCCCTGGGCAAAACGAATGCCGAGTTTTGCAAGGGTTTCCAGTTCTTCCCAGGACTCCACGCCCTCGGCGATCAGTTTTGCACCGGCGTTAGAGGCGAAGGAAACAACGGCCTGAACAAGTTTCTGCTTGTAAGCGAACCGATCGATATCACGAACAATGTTCATATCCAGTTTAAGATAATGAGGCGTGGTCGCAATCAATGTAACAAGCCCGGAATAACCGGAGCCAAAATCATCCAGAGAGATTCTGAAACCCTGATTGACATAATGAGCAATCAACCTTTCGAAATACAGATAATCGGGAAATGCTTTTTTCTCCGTAATTTCGATAACGATATTTTTCTTGTCCAAGCCATGAGCTCGCAACAGATCTTCATTAAAGCTTTCGATGAAGCGTTGGTCGCCGAAGATATCCGGACTGACATTGATGAAGAAGGCTGCATGTTTAAAGGATTCGTCGAGTGATGCTATCTTGCGTAACGCCGCAGTTCTGCAAGCTTGCTCCAGTTCCCAAGAAAGTCCCAGCATCTTGGCCTTCCGGAACATGAGCTCCGGTGTTTCATAAGGCGGCAGCCCTCTCGAAAGAACCTCATAGCTGATGACCACCCCGGAATATAGATCGACAATCGAGTGGAAATGAGGCTCGATCCAGGCATCGCTCATCATCAAACGGTCACGGAAAGCGCAGTCTTCGGAAGAACGCTGAAATTTAGTCATTCGATGCAATGAAATATTACCCCTTTCCAACATATCTATTTCGGGTCATGATGCAAATCCAATCCGGATAAAATCGATAGTTAAACTAAAAGCGCCTTGCAGGCTTTACCTTCAAGGCGCTTTTTTTAAACGTTTAAACCGACCAATCCGACTGAAATCTCTCGTTTAGAAGGTGAGATCCAGTTTGTTGAGCAGCAAGTAAGTATCGTCAACATTAGCATTCTTATTGGTGCCCTTGAAATAGTCACCGGCCCACAGATAACCGAAGCCTACCGTATAGGTCAGGTTGTCGAATATCTTGTAGGAAGCGGTCAGGTCAACTTCCGTTCCGTATTTGTGATCGACATAGTCAGCTTGATTAATGCCGTTTGTGGGAGCGGTTTTATCGGCAACAGCATAGGCCACCGAACCCTGGATATTCCACTTGGGTGTCGGGTTGAATCCGGCGTAAGCCTTCAATTCATGGGCGTTTGTCATGGCTATGTAGTCATAGCCGGTCTGGCCGTACAAGGCGCCGTTACCGCCACCCAACATGCCTGCCCACTTGTTGGCGTAGTAACCCCATAGAATCAGGTTGTTCTGATCCCAGGCTCTGCCGCCGTCACCGCCGGAATTGACGGTTTTACTCTTGGGATCCTGGCCGGAAACATAGGCATAGAGAGCGCCGAAATAGGCTGGGCCCATATTTACTTTGCCGTGCAGATAGGCGCTCATTCCCCGGAGATTCCTGTCGTCATGTCCAATGACATTGTTGTCTTCGTAGTCATTTGCCTGACCGGTATTATAGTTCAATTCAGCTTCCAAAAATACCGGTCCCAGTGTCGCCTGGACATATGGCTGAAAGGCTACGTATTCCTTCTTGTAACCGGTATCCGGCCCTGCTCCATTATATGTTTTCCTTGCATCCCGGTTGTAAGCGATTTTCAAACCGGCGCTGCCGCCCTTGAATTTGTAAATCCCGGAAATTTCGTACTTGTCGGTATCGCCATCAGCCTGGCTGTGATTTGTATTCCAGTTCACACCGTCTGCGACACTTTCGTAACCTTTTTCAATCTTCCAACCCAGCGTCCAGTTTCCCAGATTCCCCGTGTAAGCAATCTGGTCGGAATCTCCGTCCTGGTTGGCGAATTTCGTCCCCCAATTGCCCGCAGAACCTCGACCGACCCGGAAACTTCCGTACGGAACGGCGAAGGTCACATAAGCCCTGTCAAAGCTGATGTTCTTGGAGTCATTGGTGCCATCGGCTCCGTTCCACCCGCCGGCAGTACCCCGTGACATTTCTTCATTTTGATACCTTCCGAACTGGCCCCAGCGCCCTTCCAGGGCGTCGAACTGGGTGGTCAAGGTCAAACCCTCGGCGACCTTGAAGTCCGTTCCCACTCTCAGTCTCTGCGCATATAAAGAAGCAGTTGTCCGGTCTTCCTTGTTCAAGCCCCAATCATTTGCAGTAGCTCCCAGAACATAATAGGAGCCGCTGAACTTCACATCCGCTGCCGAGACACTCAGGGCGAACCCGGCAACCATCGTAACAGCTAGTAAGCTGGCCATTAATCTTTTCATTATTCCCAAATTTCCTCCTGAAAAATCGTATCTATTCATGGTTTCCCTACGGGCATCGAAAAGTCATCCACACTAATTTTGTACCTGTAATTTTGGCACTTCACTCGATTGTTAAATGAGATTCCTCCCAACATCACCCCCTTTCACATTTCTCGGTGTTTGATTTCTTCGCAAGTAAGCTGATGGGTGGCACCCTAGCCGGATAATGTTGCAGGAATGTGAACGGAGCATTAAGATTTGATGAAATGTGGAAATCAGGTTTCCAGCCGTGGGAAGACATCGTTGTAAATCAA
>MVQR01000252.1 GCA_002067815.1 Syntrophus sp. PtaB.Bin001
GATTCATTGACTTCATATCCTTTGGGCACGACCAGAATTCCTTGAGAATTACGGATATCAGCAGCGATGATCATGCCTTTTTGCAGGTCGTCGATCGCAATGTTGCGGACAACCTGTTCGCTTCGGGGTAAATCTACCACGGCAAGCATATCCAGAAGCGTTCCGTCGTAAACTCCCTTTCTTTTCATCATGATTTTGATGGCTTCTTCTGGGTTATGATTCCGGATGCAAAGCGTATCGAAATCCTTCAGTACCTTGATCAGATTTGCTCCGATGCGGACGGTTTCATAGGGTTTGCCGTTAAACACCAGAGGTGTAGAACAGGGGGCATTTTGCTGTTTGATCATCGAAGTCACGATAGAGAGGCGGGGAAGGTTGGCAAGAAGTGTTCCTGTTGTCTGGGGTACAGCATCGATCATCTCTTGTTCCTGATCCGTGAGTTTTTCACCGCTGAAATGCCTGCTGATCGTTTCCGGCGGAATGTTGATATAGCCTATTGATGACAGAAGTGCGGCGACTTCGTATTGCCATGGATCAGGAAGATCCAGTATTTTAACGATCTGAGCCGCATATTTTCTTATGCGCATGGCCTGACTGAAAGCAATCGGGACCGATAGGGACAGGATGTCCACGAGAATTTTGATGCTGCCTTTCAGTGTCTTATCCAGGAGTTCCTTTTCTGCCGTTATGAGGCGGTATTGATCCAACCCGGAATCGATGGCTGCTGTCAGATTTTCGTAAGAACAGGGTTTGGTGAGAAAGCGGAAAATCGCCCCGCGGTTGATCGCATCTATCGCCGTCTGCTGGTCAGCATAACCGGTAAGCATCATACGGACGCTTTCCGGTGAAATGCCGCGTACCTGCGTCAGAAAGGCAATTCCATCCATAACCGGCATCCGCATGTCCGAAACGACCACGGCAAAGGGGCCTTCCGATATTATTTTCTGCAGGCCTTTTTCACCGCTGTCGGCCGTATGGACATCATAGTTCTTGCGAAGTTGGCGCCTTAGGCCTTCAAGGACAAGCTGTTCATCATCGACTAAAAGAATTTTTTCCATGGACCGGGCTTTTCCTCCGTAATTGCAGTTCTATCGCAACAATTTTTAACAGTTATCTGGCCAACTTGAGGTTTTTCGTTCCATTGATTAATCCAAGCAAGACAGGTGCCATTAAAGTAGAATGTGCTGTGCGCAAAATAAAAGCGGCAAAGACAAACGGTTCTATGCGGATGAACTTTGGCACGCAGCCGGGAATAACGTCTCAGAAAATTGTATTATGCCGATTTTAGGAAATTTCTTCCGTAAAGCGGTGGAATTTGAGGTACGGGACTGATTTTACAGGTGGTTAACTTGACCTGATTTGCTTAAGCTTTCGCTCAAAGGCGAGAAGGGCGGAAGGGAAGGGGGAAAGGGTCCTCCGGGCAACTCCCTGGGTGAAGGAAATTGCAAGTCCATAGTTCGTGACGGGTACGTTTGCTTCCCGGGCTTGCTGCATTCGGCTGAGCATTTCTCTTCGGGTCAGCATGCAACCGCCGCAGTGGATGATAAGTTTGTAATCCCGGAGATTAGCCGGATAATCCCTTCCCGCGGACACATCGGTGCGGATATCGCCTCCAACATACTGTTTGAGCCAACGGGGGATTTTCACCCGACCGATATCGTCTTGTAGGGGATGATGGGAACAGGCTTCGGCGATAAGCACCCGATCCCCGGATTGCAGGGTTTCGATCTGCGCAGCGCCCTCGGCCGCCGTCGCCAGATCCCCCTTCTGGCGGGCAAAAAGGATGGAAAAGGTCGTTAGGGGAATTGCCGGGGATACATCAGCTGATACCTTAAGTATGGCTTGAGAGTCGCAGACGACGACATCCGGCGGCCTGTTCAGCAGAGACAGAGTGGTCGGCAGTTCCCTTTCTTTGACAATGAGCACGGCGGCATCGTTGTCCAGGGCGTCACGAATCGTCTGGACCTGCGGCAAAATCAGGCGGCCCTTGGGAGCCTGAAGATCGATGGGAACGACCAGCACGGCGAGGCCGCCGGGAGGCAGGAGATCTCCTACCAGCGACGGGGGCTGAACGAAATCATCGGGGGCGATTTCCAGCAACTGCCGCTTCAATGTGTCCAGAAAGTAATTGCGTCTTGCGGGATCAATACTGGATACGGGAACGACATGAGACGTTTTTTCCTTGAGGGTACGGATAAAACTCTCAGAGGGATTATGAAGGTCGATCTTGTTGATTGCCACAATGACGGGGATTTTCCGCTTTTCCATTTCCGCCAGGACTTCTTCTTCGTAATTTCCCCATACGTCCGGCTCCGTTACCAGGATGGCAACATCGGCACGGTCAAAAATTTTCGCCGTTTTTCCCAGGCGCAGTTCAGAAAGTTCAGAGGTGTCGTCCAATCCAGCCGTATCAAGAAAGAGCACCGGTCCCAGGGGAAGCAGCTCCATTGCCTTTTCCACGACATCCGTAGTCGTTCCTGCGATCGGAGAAGTGATAGCGACATCTTGACCGATCATCATGTTCAAAAAGCTGGACTTGCCGACGTTGGTGCGTCCCAGCAGGGCAATGTGCAGACGGTTCCCTTTGGGGGTGGTATCCATTCTTGGTAATCCTCTGACAGAAGTTTGATTGGAAATGAAAAGATCATGCAAAAAAGGGTCGGAAAAGGCAATGGATTTTTGTTATGAATCCGAAAGGATCAACGGAAAGGCAATCCGGGCAGGAAATCAAGTGGCGGGATCGTTTGTTTTAACTTTGTAACCGTTCAAACTTAATATCCGATCTACAGCCGGTTCCACGAGAGATTGCGTCTCCTTGGAAAGATTGTGGTTAAAATCAAAATTATGTCCCAGGATGGAAACGAGATGGCCCTCTAGATTGCGGCCGTGGATCGCTTTGTAAAAGGCCAGGAGTGTAGCCGGACTCATGTGGTGTGTGAACGTCAGCCCGGCTTCTTCGGTAGATACGGCTACACAGTACAGTTCATCAAGTGCCGGGTCGACATGTGCGTCCACAAAAATGATCCGGTCATAGCCGTCGAGCAGATCAATCATTTCCGGCACCAGT
Organism: Syntrophus sp. PtaB.Bin001; assembly: GCA_002067815.1. GTDB lineage: Bacteria > Desulfobacterota > Syntrophia > Syntrophales > Syntrophaceae > Syntrophus. The sequence goes on from MVQR01000252.1 coordinate 3,068, forward strand.
TGACTGATGAAGACCGAGTCCACGGATTTACCTAGGTCATCTAGGCCGGTGCTGTTCTGATCCAGCGCAGCCAGACCCAATCGCCTGCGGAAGGCATTGACTACGTGAAAGGCCACGCCGTCATCGGTTCGATCAAGATTGCCGAATCCTACTATAAGTGTTCGCTTCATGTTTGTGATTGAGTGCCGGGATAAAGAAACGGGAAAATGTGACAGTTTCATTTCCCCGTTTCTCAGTTCTCTATTTTTTTAAGAATCAGCGGGCGATGCGGTCCAACACGGTCCCGTCCGCAGCTTTCAGTGTGATTACCAGCGGCATTTTGCCGATGGCATGGGTCGAGCAGGAAAGACAGGGATCGTAACAGCGGATAGCCGCCTCGACACGGTTGAGCATGCCCTCGGTCAGCTCGTTGCCTTTCACGAAGGCCTTGGCCACGGCTCCTGATGCGGTATGCATGGCCCAGTTGTTGTTGCCCGTGGCCACAATGAGGTTTACTCTAGTCAAAATTCCGTTTTCATCGGTGCTGTAGTCGTGGAAAAGCGTCCCGCGGGGGGCTTCAATGACGCCCACGCCGTTTCCAGGGATCTGCAGATCAGTCGGATAGTTGCGAACGTCGCTCGACAGGATGTCGGGGTCTTCCAGCAACTGGCCCACCCGTTCTAAGCCGTAGAGCACCTCTATCATCCGGGCGTAGTGGTAATAAAGTGATCCTTCGACGGGTTTGCCGCCGTTTATCGTACGAAACTGCTTAAATTCCTCGTTGGCCAGGGGGGTGCCGATCTTGTCGATTACGTTCATGCGCCCCAGCGGACCGACTCGGTAGAAGCCCTGCGGGAAGCCCTGTTTGCGGTAATAGGGGTGTTTAAGGAACGACCATGGTTCTACGTGTTCGGCTATATGCGAGAGGTAAGAGTCCCCACTGAACTGGGCGAGGTATTCCCCTTGGGC
>MVQR01000253.1 GCA_002067815.1 Syntrophus sp. PtaB.Bin001
CAGTATTCCTCCTCCGGCAAAAATTGGCTGCCGTACTTCGACAGCCCAGTTGTAGTTATCCTTTGTTCCTGATTGAGTATAAAGCGGAGTAATACCAAGTGCCACAACAACGGGCAACTTGAATTCCGGTGGTTCATTTAAGTGCTTGTAACTATATGTCGTACTGAACTGGGGAAGGAACGCAGTAAAGGCCTCTTTACGCTGATATTCCGCGATCTGGACTCCTTCCTTTGCGGAATGGACTGTCACGCTTTTCTTAAGAGCCTCTTCAATGCTCTCTTTAAGGGTAATAACCGGGGGCAGTTCACCGGAGAAAACCGGTCGGCATATTAGATCAATCAGCAGCCAGACGAAAATAATCACAAGTGCTCGGATGATGATTGTCCTCCTTGTCATATTCTCCCCCAGGATTCTAACTGCGCCGGAGCATCTGCCCGAAAAATCAGTTTTTCTTCAATTTGATCAAAGCGAAAAAATAACGATGAATAGAGTATTCGAGTTTTAATTAAAAAATAAGTTTTTTTAAGATGAATATAATGCAAAAGTTTGTCAATAGAAAACAGCGCATAACGTCGGGGATTTTAATCTTGACAATAATCTTTCTGTATGATTTACAAGACAGCTTACAATATTAATTAATTGGGACTAATTATGAAAAAGAATCTAAGAAACACAAGCAATCTCAAAAGAAAGAGGACTCATGGCTTTCGTTCCCGGATGGCCACAAGGGGAGGAAGACTCGTATTAAGCCGAAGAAGAGCCAAGGGCAGGAAGAGACTCACGGTTTGATCCCGGCGGGGTTTTAAAGATTTCCCAGGAAACCCTGCGCATATACCGGTCCGAGGCAGATGAAAAAGCTGACCCTGAAAAAAAATGAACGGATCAGGAAAAGGAAAAATTATCTACAGATTTATCAGTGCGGGAAACGGACTTTTTCGAAACATTTCACCGTAATCACTTTTAAAAATGACCTGGGAATTTTAAGACTTGGAACGACCGTTACGAAAAAGATCGGTAATGCCGTTAAGAGGAACAGGATCAAACGTTTGATAAGAGAATTTTTCAGGCTGAACAAAGACAGGTTTAAGGCTTCATCTCAGGATATCGTTATCATCGCTAAGGGTAATACATCGTCAATGAAATATGCTGATGTCTGCAGTGAGTTGGGTGTATTGCTATTAAAAAAGCCACAAAATACCACTCAAGAATGATCAGTGAATTTTTTGCGAAGATCCTTATCATCCTTATCCGTTTTTATCAGATATTGATATCCCCTCTTTTTTCCCCCTGTTGCCGTTTTTATCCTTCCTGCTCCGAGTATGCAATCATCGCTCTAAGGAAGCACGGGCCTCTGAAAGGTTCTTTGGTCGCTTTAATCCGACTTCTCAAATGCCACCCTCTTCATCCCGGTGGTTATGATCCTGTAAAGTAGGATTTTTCATTGATTCAGGCGATCAATTATTAGCCATCCCGAAAGCTGAATGAGATAATTATGACTATAAACTGCAATTATGATATTTACGGAGGTAATTGATGGACAAAAAGGCGCTTCTAGCCCTCGTCCTTTCGGCGGCTGTACTTCTCATATATCAATTATTTTTTTATAAACCCGCTACGCAGCAAAAACCGGCTTCCCAGGAAAAAGGTTCTTCTGCAGTTGTGAATCCGACAGTTTATCCGAAAGGGTCCTCAGTTGAACCTTCTGTTCAAAGTACTGTTTCGAAACAAGATACTTCGAATTCTCCTATATCAGATATCAGCCTTGACGGTAAGGAGCAGGAAATCTCTGTAGATTCGCCCTTATATCATGCCGTATTCACTACTAAAGGCGGAGCGCTCAAATCTTTCACATTGAAAAAATACCACGAAACACTCGCAGCGAATTCCAAACTGATCGAGTTGGTCAATGTCGAAAAGACAATGCCATATCCGCTGGCCCTCTCTTTCCCGGATTCCAGCATTGATGTTTCCCCTGTTGCCTTTTACCAAACCGATTCAACGAACATTGATCTTAATTCAACCAGGGAATCACGACGTTTAACCTTTGCTCAAACCTGGCCGGGAAAAATCAAGATCGAAAAGATTTACACATTAAATCCCCAAAAATATGCCATCGAACTTGAAGTCAGGACATATAATCTGTCCAATATTCCCCTGAATCAGGAAATCGCACTTTACTGGAATCAATATGTCAATCCCGCTGTAAAAGAAGATAGCTATGGCCACGTCGGACCGGTATCCTATGTGGGCAAGAATGTCGAACGGGAAAGCGTCAAAAAGATGGAATCGAACAAATTATTGGGGCCTGATGTATCTTGGGGCGGATTTGAAAGTAAATACTTTATTGCGGCTTTAATTCCTCAGAATCCCTCTTTAACCAGCATTGCGTTGTCCAAGGATTCGAGTAACATGGTCTCGACAGGTCTGAAAGGCCCTAAAAATATAATTCCTCCCGGTCAGGCAGGATTTTTTGGTTATTCTATCTTTCTTGGCCCAAAGGATTACAATATTCTTAAGGCTCAGGGAGTTGGACTTGAGAACGCCATTGATTTTGGTTCCTGGCTGAAATGGCTGGCCATGCCATTGCTTCTTTGTCTAAAGTTTCTCTACAGTTACGTTCATAATTACGGAATTGCAATCATCATTCTGACGGTCTTGATCAAGATAATTTTCTGGCCTCTGGGTAACAAAAGTTACAAATCAATGAAGGAAATGCAGAAACTTCAGCCGAAGATGCAGGAATTGAGGGAGAAATACAAAAACGATAAAGCAAGACTAAGCCAAGAAACTATGGCGCTCTATAAGGCCCATAAGGTAAATCCAATGGGTGGGTGCCTGCCGATGATTATTCAGATCCCTGTATTCTTCGGTCTTTACAAGGCTCTTCTTTATGCCATAGAACTCCGTCACTCCCCATTCTTCTGGTGGATCAAGGATCTTTCTGAAAAGGACCCCTATTACATTACACCGTTGATAATGGGAGCAACAATGTTCATTCAGCAGAAAATGACACCTACATCGGCTGACCCCACTCAGGCCAAGATCATGCTTTGGATGCCTGTGATCTTTACGTTCATGTTTCTGAATTTCCCGTCCGGACTTGTTATTTATTGGCTGTTTAACAATATTCTCAGCATCGGACAGCAGTACTACATCAACAAACAAGCATAAAAAAGGCTTAATTAAGGTACGGAGATGGATGTAATAGAAATTGAAGCAAAAAACATTGATGAGGCTATCGAAAAGGCCTGCCGTGAATTTGACGTTTCCCGGGAAAAATTAAATATCGAAATTATATCGGAAGGCTCAACCGGTTTTCTGGGACTTGGATCAAAAAAAGCAAAAATCAGAGCCAGCATATTAACCGTTAGCATTGATCTTGATGAGTCCTTTGATTTTTCTAAAAATTATAAAGAATCACAGCCTTCAACAAACGAAAAACAAATTCCGGTTATTGAATCATCACCTAAAGAATTGGTAAAAGATGAAGAACTTCCTGCCGCTTCAGTAACGCCTCTTGCTCAGCGCGCCCAGACAATTCTTGAAGGTATTCTGACAAGAATGCACCTTAATTTTTCAGTCACTCTTAAAGAATCCGACGATACAATTCTCTTGACCATTAACGGTGATGGCGGCGGCTTGCTCATCGGCAAGCGAGGACAGAATCTCGATGCTATTCAGTATATTATAAATAAGGCAGCCGCAAAAAGTTTTGAAGAGCGTAAATTGATTATCGTCGATACGGAATCGTATCGGAAACGTCGCGAAGAATCACTAAATGCTTTGGCCAAGGAATTTGCCGACAAAGTTAAGAAAACCCGAAAACCTGTCACAGTCGGTCACATGAATGCTCATGATCGCCGAATTATTCATCTTGCACTCCAGAACGATGATGCAATAGTAACCAAGAGCAGAGGAGAAGGTGAGTATCGTAAAATTTTGATTTTTCCGGCAAGATCTGCCTCCAAAGAGCATCATTCATAAAAAAGCGATTTTCACAATTCGGCAATACAA
>MVQR01000254.1 GCA_002067815.1 Syntrophus sp. PtaB.Bin001
TTGGGAAATGCTTGCTTTTTCAGGACAGAAGAATAGGAAAAAATGCTGATAAGTGTCAATGAAAAAGGGACGGCATAAAAAACTTGGATTGACCGGGATCTAAAAAAGAAGCCTCCGTTTCTGCCGCTTTAAACTTTTTTTTGCGTGACTTATATGCTACATGACGGCCGCGTTGGTAATATACTGCCGTCACGGCCTTCATGGTGATGATTCCTGCGGTGTTTTATTCCGCAGATTTTCCGGATTCCAGTTCCTCAAGGCGTTTTTTGATATAATCCAGTTCCGATCGCAGCGCTTCGGCCTCGTTCTTAAGCATTTGTTTTTCCAGCTCCGGATCCGGTTTCTGATACTGCGCGGCATAACCGCCGGGACGCATCCATCCCAGAAAACCCGGTGCGAAAAATCGGTTGCGCCGGCCCCAAAAGCCGGTCCAAAATCCTCGGCCTCGACAGAACCACCTTCCCAACCCATAGGCAGTTGCGGGGTTATCGAAGCACGGTGTCCCAAAACCTGAGCAAAATCCTGCTCCTCGTCCGGTCAAAGGACCCATTCTAAGGGGTCCCGTTCCATCTCCTCGCGGCATGATAGCGCCCTCCTTCCTATACTATAACTTTTTTATTTTCTAACGGATACTTTATTCCCTGGCCATTGCAGTTCCGCATTGCGGGCATTTCTGCTGAACACAGGGTGTTCCGATTTTATGAGGTTCCTTATGGCCGCATTGTGGACATACACAGAAACCACCCGGTCCTGCCGAAAGGGGTCCACCCATACGACCCCGTCCCCGGCCGCCCCGTCCCCGACCTTGTCCGCCTCCCATTCCAAGAGGTCCTGTTCCATCTCCTCGTGGCATTATTGCGTCCTCCTTTTGGAAGATTCCTCTTTGTTTCCCGATGCGTCGATTTTATTCCGTCCGGGGAGAATATCTCCCTTCATTAATTTCAAGGTTTTTTTACCCTAATTAATGTTAGGGCATTTCTTGTGCCAATCCGATGGTTGGAATTGCTGACGGTAACCAGTTGATAATATGGATGTTATCTAACAACAGGAAAAAGGGGATGTAAAGTATAGGCGCTTATTTGCTACTCAACATATCGAAGAATGTCGCAGATACGCTACTCTTTTCCATTTTGAATTTGATAGACTTTTGTGAATGCTGACATGGCCGAACTGCTGTTTTTTAACCATGTCGGAACAGGCATGTTTCGATCGTTCCGACTTCATATCCGGTTGACTGCTCTACCGTTTGCCGCAATATGTAATGGCGATTTTCATATACATGATTTCCTTCCCCTTCTGTTGCGGAATCGCCCTTGTGGACCTTTACAGATACGTTCATTAGGAAGAATCCGCCTTCCCGGTAAAAAAAAGCGTTGATCATCGAGAGAGTTCCTGGAATAGGCCTCAAATATCTCCATTGCATTGCCCCGCACAAAGGGAATGATATTAATTCCCGAAGCCTCGATCATTCGTTGCAGAGGGCGGGACACAGCGCCGCAGATTAAAAGATTTACGCCAAGATATCTCAGTTGGTTCGCTCTCTCGATCATGCTGCTTCCGGCACAGCGCAAACGCTCCTTTTTATGAAATACCTTTTCTTCCGTCTTGATAAGAAGCAGGCAATCCGCATCATCAAAAACCAAAGCAATATCCTGTCCGCAAACCGGAATGGCTAAGTTCATGTTTCATACTCCTTATCAGTCATGGAAATCATGAAGCATGCCAATTGCTCGGGGTTGTTGCAGAATTTATTATGTGCGTCAAGGAAGATATCGACCATAAGAGTTGAAAAACGCCAGGTGAAAAGGTGAAGAATTACCCGATCTGAGGGAGAGAGCGGAAGGCAGTGGGAGCCGGGATAATCAGGAGGCTTGACCGTCCGGCATCATGACCTGTTTTGATCCTTAATGGTCTGACGAATTCCCAGGGCCTTCATCTTCCGGAAAAGAGTGCTTTTGTGAATGCCGAGTTCCCGGGCGGTACGACTTTTGTTCCAGGAGTTCCGCCGGAGAACGTTAGTCAGAAATATTGCTTCCATATCCCGGAAAGACATGGCTTCCCACGCCGAAATCTCGGCGGCGCCGGAGACCCCGCAAACCGGTTCCGGCAGATGTATCCTATCAATCAGGCCCGATTTGCAAACTATAAAGGCACGCTCAATAATGTTTTCCAGTTCCCGGATATTGCCCGGGTAAGTATAGGCCATCAGGCACGCCAGAGCCTCGTCGGTCACGCCGGAAATCTCCTTGTTCTGGAGGGCGTTGAAATGTTCAACGAAATGATCAACCAGCAGAGGGACATCTTCCATTCTCTCTCGCAAGGGCGGGAGTTCCAGTCTGGCGACATTAATCCGGTAATAGAGATCCTCCCGGAACTTTCCCTCCTTGACAAGATTCCAGAGCTTTTTGTTCGTTGCCGCAATGATCCTGACGTCGTGCCGAATGCTTTCCACAGCTCCCAAGGGTTCATAGGTTTTTTCCTGAAGGACTCGCAGCAGCCGAACCTGCATGGCCGGTGAAACATCGCCGATTTCATCCAGAAAAAGGGTGCCTTTTTCCGCCAGCTTAAAACGGCCCGGTTTATCCTTGCGGGCGTCCGTGAAGGCGCCTGCCGTGTATCCGAACAGTTCTGATTCCAGAAGATTGTCCGGCAGGGCGCCGCAATTTACCGCAACAAAAGGCTTGTTCCTGCGCAGACTGAGATTGTGAATCGCCCTGGCGATCAGTTCCTTTCCCGTGCCGCTTTCGCCCTCAATCAGAACCGTACTGGCGCTGTTCGCCATATCCGGTAGGATACTGAATAGTTCGTGCATCCGGTGATTCCGGGAGACAATGTCTTCAAAGGAATAACGTTTTTCAATTTTCTTTCGCAGTTGCTCTTCCAGACTGAGGTCCCGGAAAGTTTCCACCGCGCCGATGATCCGGTCTTTTTCATCACGCAGGAGGGCGGTGGAAATGCTGATGGGAAATCGCCGGCCTTCGGCATTCACGATATAGACATTGCGGTTGACCACCGGTTCGCCCGTTTGCTTCGTTTTTTTAAGGATACAGCCTCGATCGCAGATCTCCGCTTTGAGAACGTCCTTGCAACGCTGTCCGATGGCAGCCTCGCGGGGAACGCCTGTGATCTTCTCCGCCGCACGATTGAAGGATGTGATGCGCCATTCATTATCCACGGAAAAAACCCCATCCGCAATGGAATCAAGAATAATGTCCCTCTCCCGGGAGAAAACCTTTTCTCTGTTTTTTATCATTGCCGTTTGTCCGAGCCTTCCATTATTACGGAATGTCTCGCCTGTCCCCCCGATCCGCATCCCAATGAATGGTTCTGTTACTGGAAATTTTCTCTGCTAGAGATTCCATAATTCCGTATCGAAAAACTAACACACGTATGGGTGTGAAGTCGGCAGCTGGAGTTCCCTTTGCTTTCGGGGCTTCTTCAAGAAGCAGTGGTTGAAAAGCAAACTCTTTCCTTGAGTCTGATCTGAAACTCGACCTGCCCGACGATCCGACCGTCAATGTCATAATTGATCTCTGAAAGTTTGATTTGATCTTGTTTCCAGACCAGTCCGGTACTGCAGCGGGTCCCGTAGCCGTCCATCGCAATGAATTCCGCCGAGAGCCGGTGTTCCTCCAAAGGATCAACGCCGGTATTCGGCAACGTTTCCGGTGAGGCCAGCGCCTTGGAATTTAACAGGAGCGTCAGATCCTCCATTGATCCGGGTTGTTCCAACCAGTATTGAAGTTTCTTCCTGGCGCTGTCGACTTTGGGCCATCCGCAAGAATCCAAATCCGCGTTGCTCAGGCCGTGCAGGCCGGGTTCCACCAGCTGCGGCTGTCGCTCGGAATTTAGATGATATAGCTCTTTCCCGTCAAACACGAGCAGGTTAAACCCGCTATAGGATGATCGCTCACGACTGACGGCTTCAAGATACCGGTCGGCCGAAAGAGAGGATTGCAGGAAACCGGACACAAGTCGGCCGCGGCTTTTG
>MVQR01000255.1 GCA_002067815.1 Syntrophus sp. PtaB.Bin001
CACTCGCATGTCACTAAACGCATTTGCGACAAGTGCCTCAGTTATTTCAGTTGCAAAACCCTCCCTCCGCGACGACGGCATCACGGAAAAGCCGATCTCAACTTCTCCTTTTTCACCTGGGGGACCGAAATACCCGCCTGTTCCCACCAACATAGAGGATTGAGCAAGCTCTTCCCGCCGGACCGCGTACCAAACATACCAACCGATAACCGACATCCCGCCTTCCTTAAGGCGATATCTGAAGAACTCCTGTGCATTGCGGTCATATTCTCCAGGAGGCCAACCTGGTTCTACCCGTGCACCTAATAAACATGCCAGACGCTCGGAAGATTCAATTTCGGCACATAGATGATCGAATGTCGCCGCTGTTAACTCGAGTCGGTTTGTTTGCAACCTGACACATTTAAAATCGTTCACTATGTGTTGTCCTTTTGTTTAACCTATATCAATAAACCAGAGAGTATAGTTGCCGCCCTGTTTGTTGTCGTTGTTGCCATCAAGTTTCAGCCCCTCTTTTGAACGAATTCCATCGGTCAGGGTGAGCTTGAACTCGCAGTCGGGATCATATTTACAGATATCAATCGATCTGCCGCTCTGCTGCACCCATTTGAATTCCCTGTCATTTATCCATGTTATCACTCCGGGTGAGTTTGCTGCCTTGGGAAAATCGAATATAACCGTACTGCCTGCAATGACTGTATTCCTGTCCATATCAGTATTGAACCGAACAGTGATTGAGAACTTCTTGCCTTCATAAGCAAAATGGTGGGTCATGGTGGGATACACCACCTTGGGAAGGACTGCATTGGCAAGCTTTGCCGCATTCTTATCAAGATTCTTGGTCTTTAAGGGAGCGGTATTCCGTATTTTCGTTTCACTGCTGGATTTTTCAGGAACAGCCTTTTTAACGTCCGTTGCATTTTCAGCTTTTACGGGTTCAGTCTTCTGGGTTTCTGCAGCAAAAACAAATGTGGTTCCGACAATAAACAGGGCAATCACGACCGATAAAAAAATTTTTCTCATTATTCCCTCCTCAAGGTGTGTGATAAGTGCCGGTCAGTCGCGCGCATAGTGCGTAAACTGTAACCTTTGGTGCGTTGCTTGTAATTCAATCCTTCATATGCTTCTTGACCGATTTGACAAAGCGTCCGAAGGCTTTATCCTTCTTTCGTTTTTCCAGATAAGACATCTCGTAGTACTCCGACTCCTTTTTGAGCTTGATATAGCTTAAATAGCGATCCTTACTCAATTTGCCATTTTCGACCGCAATCCGAACGGTGCAGCCGGGCTCGTGCTGGTGACTGCAATTTGCGTAGCGACAATCGGCAGAAAGGGCTACAAGGTCTTCAAAACCTATGTTGACGCCATCGATTGCCCCCACAAGACCGAGTTCACGCATACCGGGTGTATCGATCAGCATCGCGCCATCGGCGAGCAATATGAGCTGCCGCCTCGAAGTGGTGTGGGTTCCTTCTCCGGTGCCGCTGACGGCTTTTGTGTCGAAGGCTTCATGACCTACCAGGCGATTTATGAGAGTCGTTTTTCCGACTCCCGATGAACCAAGCAGACAGTGTGTCTTTCCCGGGACGAGCTCCCGTTGAAACTCGTCAAACCCGATGCCTGTTTTGTTGCTGAGACCGAGCACTTTGCCTTTGGTTAAAGAGCGAACTATCTCAAGTTTCTGCTCCAATTCATCGGCGGTGATCAAATCGGTCTTGGTCAGAATGACAATCGGCTCAACGTGTCCGTCCGCCGCCATGACCAGGTAACGGTCCAAACGTCGGGGATTGAAGTCGAAATGGCATGACTGGACAATGAAAGCCGTATCTATGTTGGCCGCAATCATCTGGATGTCGACGATTTCACCGGCGGTTTTGCGGCGCAAAAAGGTTTTTCGTGGAAACACTCGGTGGATGATTGCTGCCGCACCATTGTTGTAGTATTGCGCCGCCACCCAATCTCCGACACAAGGCAAGTCGACGGGATCATCGGTCTGGTAAAAAAGCTTCCCCGAAAGTTCAGCAGGAACTTCTTTCAGTTCATCCCTTATCAGATACGAGCCGCGGTCGACCGCCGATACACGGGCAAAACGGCGGTCATCCTCGCGGAGCGAAATTACATGCTCTTCAAACCATTGGTCAAAACCAAGATCGTTCAATTTCATGATGTTTTTTTACCGAATGCCTGGAATCAGCCTTGACCATAGTAGATGGCGCTTTCCGGGAGAAGTATTCCTTAGGTAGAAGACCGTTTCTTGCTGCCGTGCATGGGCAGATTGGCCTCGACGGCGTCCTTTTACGGTAAGAAATCGGTTGTAGGCGTGCCGCAGGAAGATCAGGCCCATGACGAGAAGGAAACATTCGGTGGTGACGTAGTTCGAGTATGCCCTCAACGTGTCTCCCTCATTCCAAAGCCGTCTTGCGATTGTTTCAATGTGTCCGAGTTGGATCAATGGCTGCATTGTTTCTACGTGAAAATCAACTTGTTTGAAAGTCTGGTAAATTTTGACCTGAGTGGGAATCCGTAACGAAACGGGACGATCATGACGAGGCCGTCTGCGCTCATGGCCTTTTAAATACGGCATATTGTTTATAAAACTCTTGACAGTAAATATGCAACTATTTATTCCTTTCCGTGGAAATATCTAGTATGGATTTTTATCAAAAAATAAATTTTGAAGGTATCCGGTTAAATTCGATAGAGGAAACAAAAAAAACATGAAGATAATCGAGTGCGTACCCAATTTCAGTGAGGGAAGAAACCGCAACGTTGTGGAAAGCATCGTTGCGGCGTTGACGGCGGTTCCCGGTGTCCGGCTGCTGAATTACAGCATGGACGAGGACCACCACCGCAGTGTTGTCACCTTTATCGGCTCTCTGGACGCTGTGGTCACAGGGGCCTTTGCAGCCTGCAACCGGGCTGTCGAGTTGATCGACATGCGGGAGCACCGAGGGGGCGTTCATCCTCGAATCGGCGCTGTGGATGTTGTCCCTTTTATTCCACTGGATGATGCCCGGATGGAAGATGCCGTCAACGCGGCGCATCGGTTTGGCTATTTTTGGGGGAAAAGAAACCATATTCCCGTTTACTTTTACGGGGAGGCGGCCTTGAAGCCGGAGCGCAAGGAGCTTCCAGACATTCGGCGAGGCGGCTACGAGAGCCTCGAAAAGCGGTTGCAGGAACCTCGATGGAAGCCCGATGCGGGGCCGGCAATTTTCAATGCGAAAAGCGGCGCTACAGCTGTGGGAGCACGGATTCCTCTTGTTGCCTTCAATGTCGTGCTGAACTGCAGCGATCTGAAAACGGCCCAGGAGATAGCCCGCTGCATCCGGCAGTCAAGCGGAGGGCTTCGGCACGTAAAAGCTATCGGCGTCCCGCTGGAAAGCAGGCAGGTCGTGCAGGTTTCGATGAACTTGACAGATTATCGCGAGACTTCCATGTGCCGGGTGTTTGATGAGATCAAGGCCCGTGCTGAATCTCTGGGAGTCGATATCCTGGAATCGGAACTGATTGGCCTTGCCCCCTTGGCGGCCCTGGATGGCAAACCTCCGGAATATTTCAAGCTGAAGGATTTCACCGGTGAATGCATTCTTGAAAACTGCCTGTGCGATACGGATTCAGCTTCGGAGAAAGCTGAATAGACCATGAATATCCACGGTCAAATTCAATGGTTATAGAACAGTCAGTGTCGATCGTCCGTTAGTTGGGAAAATCGACGGAAATAAAGACCGCGGCGAGGGAAATCCTGCCGCGCAATAGTGGACAGGAGGGCGGGATCGCTTTGATCCCGCCCTTTTTGTAATCCAATGGATGATCAATTTTTCAGGGTTTTCCCATGTTTATTTTTTAATTGAAAAAACCTAAACTTTTCATTAGCGAGGATGGAAATTTCCCCTGAATTAAAGGCAACTTACATAACCGGCTCCATTTTCTTGAACTCCTTTTGAAGTTTCATGTGGGGCGAAGATGAAGAAAAAACGAATATTCGTCG
>MVQR01000256.1 GCA_002067815.1 Syntrophus sp. PtaB.Bin001
TTGTGACGTTCATCTTTGTCAGTTCGAGCACTTCCATCATCATGGCGATAATGGACGGCTTGAACTTTTTCAGCACTTCGAGCGGCAGGCCATTTGAAGCACAGTATTCGCTAAGCACTTTGTAGGTTTTAGGCGACAGGTGCTGGTCAATCGTGGAGCCATCCGTATACATCGCTTTGGACATCAGTTTCTGCTGCATCGATGGATCTTTGAATTCACCGAGATCAGTTTCCAGAACGAGGATGTCGGATTCTTTGTAGGCCCGGTCGAATTCCACCGGCAGCGGAAAATCAGACTGGCGGAGAAGATGAAAGGTACCGCCCACATACATGACGGAGTTTCCCTTTCTGACCTTCCATACGGAGGTTTCTGCCAGCGACTGCGTACAAAACAGCAAAACCAAAACAATGCTAAACAGGATTTTCTTCATGTCTTAACTCCTTTTGAATGGTGCCGCTCATTCTTTAATATCAGCTATGGCGTTGATACCCAACGATAAATCAATGATGCGGTTCCTATTTTTCAGTATTATTAAGGAAATGCACAAAACTTACCACAACCTCCGTCATCCAGATAAGATGATTTCACAATTTGGGAAAAGACTTCTTCTTCATAATAATCGTGCATAGGAAAATATTGCAGGGTCGCCATTCCTCTATATTGGCCATATGATATATATACAATAAAAACAATATGATGGATGCTTGAAGATTTGCGGCCGCCAGTGGCATGCTTTCTGCTCAATCTCTCCTTGAAAGCAATCCCATGTATTTAATGGAGGTCACAAATGATTCCACAGATCAGTTTTTCCATCCTTCTGTGTGTCGCAATATTTGCCTTGGCGTTCAATCTGGAAGTGGGAACGGTGGGTGTCGCTTCAAACCTGAGCGCCATTATGATCGTGCTCGGAGGAACCCTTGCCGCCACCCTGATCGCATATCCCTGGAGAAGGCTGGTCGGGACGGTCCGGCTTCTGCGCAAGGCCTTTTCGTCAAAAGACGAAATCGACTGGACCAGAAACACCATCGTGGCTCTGGCCCGGACCTATCAGAAAAGCGGCATTCGCTTCCTGGAACAGATGGGCGAGAAACTTCCCGAAGGCTATCTGAAAACCGCCGTGGAACACATCAGCTATAATTATTCCCGGGATGAGATCGAGCATATCCTGAACAAGGAGGCCCAACTCCTGTACAGCCGCTACGAGGCGGCGGATAAGATCATCTGCAGCATGGCAAGGCTTGCTCCCGCTCTTGGCTTGACTGGGACTATCGTCAGCCTTATCCGCACCTTCGGGCACATTTCCGATACGGGCGGGCTGGTCGGTTACATGGGTATAGCGCTGTTGAGCACCTTCTATGGAGTCGTCCTGGCCAATCTCTGCTTTACCCCTTTGTCCAACAGGCTTCGGGAGTTCATGGACCAGGAGGCCCTCCGGCTCGATCTCATCCAGGAAGGCATTCTGGATCTCTACGATCAGGAAAACCCGGTCGCCATGAAATACAAACTGGAATCGCTATCCCCTCCGTCAACGAGCGGATCGGAAGCAAGGATTGTTGCCTCCCGACCTAAAGTGGTCGTCATGGCGGCTCCCAAAATCCAGGCAGTCGGCGCGTCATCATGAACAATCTCAAGGTAAAGACAGCATCCTTCAAAGACATAGGCGAGCCGCTGCCTTTGAAGAGGACAAGCCGGAAACCGCTGGGCTCCCCAATCGGTGCGGAAATGAACAAGGGGACCGATATCTGGCTGATTACGCTGAGTGATCTGCTGATGCTGCTCGTAATCTTTTTTGTGATTCTTTTCAGTCTCGAGTTGCAGAAGCATGCGCCGAATCTTACCGTCCGGGGGGAAGTGAAAAAAAATCAGATCGAGCAAAAAGTCGAGGCAGCCGCCAGGCAGCCGATTCCACAGAGCAGCTCAGCGTCCGTCGAGAAGGAACTCTCCGCCATGCTGAATCAGGGAAAAGGCCAACAGGATGTAACGGTCAAACGAGTCGCCGACCTGGTAACTCTGACCTTTCCTGAAGGGATTGTCTTCGATCCGGGATATGCGCAGCTGAAGCCTTCAGCGCAGACGACTATGGAGAAGGTGGCCGCCTTTATCCGGGAGCGGCCGAATCTTATCATGGAAGTGCAGGGGCACACGGATGACAAGCCGATCAGCAATATCCGCTATCCTTCAAATTGGGAGCTTTCCGTGGACCGGGCCACCCAGGTGGCCAAGGCCCTGATCGGCATGGGGGTGAATCCCTCCCAGCTGTCGGTAAAAGGTTTCGGCGAATACCATCCCCTTTATCCCAACAACAGCGATGAAAACAGGCTGAAAAACCGCCGCGTGGAGATTCAGTTTACCGTAACGCCAACTAACGGTCACTGATCCTTTACCATTTCAACAGCCCCTTTCGGGCATTCGTTGGCGCAGATGCCGCAGCCCTTGCAGAACTCAAGATCGATCTCCAGATCGGCATTGATTGCGTTATCCGGGCAGTACATCTCGCAGAGGCCGCACCGGCTGCATTTCTCCCTGTCCACAACCGGCTTGAAGACACGCCAGGCCCCGGTCTTTCCTGCCGCCCCCTTTGTCGGTCTGCTGATGGCCAGACGTTGACGACTGCCGCTCATAAGCTCATCTCTCCGTATGCGATTTCTGCCGCTCGGACATTGCGTTCATCGGGAAATGTCTCCCGAAGGGCTTGTATTGCCGAATCCAAGGAAATAATCCCCATTTTTGCCATAGCTCCGAGCATCGGGGCGTTCAAAATCGGATAGCCGGCCAAAATCAGGCTTTCTTTCAGAGCGATCCCCGTCAGATCGGCATGATTTGTGGAAAAACCGGGAAATGCCCTTTCCTGAGCACTGTTTATCAATATCCTGCCGCCTTTTTTCAGTCCCAGAAATACATCTACGAGATCCATCACGCTTTCGTCGAGAATGGTGATCATGTCGGGTTCTTTGATATGGCTGTAGATCTTGATGGGGTTGTCATCAATCCGTACGAAAGAAGTGACGGGAGCTCCCCGGCGTTGGGGGCCGTAGAACACGCATACGGAGGCATACTTTCCGTCGTCGATCGCCGCCTGCGCCAGGAGCCTTGCCCCAGTAACGCCGCCCTGTCCGCCACGGGAGTGAATGCGGATTTCAAACATGGCCGTCCACCCCGAACCAGAATTCCTGTCCGATGCGCCGCTTTCGGACAAATTCGGCGATATCTTTATAGGTGACTTCCTGCCCTCCGAGACCGGCAATCACGCTATAGATCTCACTTTTTATCCGGGACCGAACGGCGGTCGCGAGGATGCCGCCGAAGCCGAAGGAATAGTCGCGGTCAATTACGACAACCTCCCGGCCATCGAGAGCGAGCTTCGGGAAGGGACGCAGCCAGCGCAGGCGCATCGATCCGGCATGAATTCCTTCCTCGCGGAGCTGATCAACGGCGACTTCCGCCTCTTTGCCCAGCGTCCCCATGGCAATGACGACCACATCGGCGTCTTCGCAGCGGTAGTCTTCCGTAAAGCCGTAGTTCCGGCCGAATCGCCGGGAAAAATCAGTCTGGACGGCTTCGATGACCTTGACCGCATACCGCATCGAGCGTTCAATGTCCCAGCGGAATTTGAAATAGTCGTCAGGACCGGTCAGTCCCCCGTAACCGGCAGGGTTTGCCGGATCGATTGTATGGGGAAGATGCAGCGGCGGAATGAAATCTCCGAGCTCGACCGCTTCCAGAGGCTGCATGATGTGGCTCAGGGCAAATCCGTCGAGGTTCACCATCACGGGCAGCAGCACGTCCTCGTGTTCGGCAATGCGAAAGGCCATCAGTATCGCATCATAGGCTTCCTGCACGGTGCCGACATAGACCTGAAGCCAGCCCGTATCCCGCTCCTGCAGGGAATCCGTATGATCGGCCCAGATGTTCCATCCGGGAGCGATAGCCCGGTTTACATTGGCCATGACAATGGGAAGGCGCGCCCCCGCCGCCCAGTTCGTC
>MVQR01000257.1 GCA_002067815.1 Syntrophus sp. PtaB.Bin001
AAATGCTGGCCAGGGCCAGGGAGAATGCCTTTGCCTATCCCGCCATCAACGTGACATCGCTTACCACGGCCAATGCCGTTCTGAAAGGGCTTGCAGAGAGCAAAAGTGACGGGATTATCCAAGTTTCCACGGGCGGAGCAGCCTTTGCCTCAGGGTCGGCGCTCAAGGACATGCCCCTTGGTGCGATCTCCATTGCCGAACATGTCCATCGCGTCGCGGAGCGATATCCGATTTATGTGGCCCTCAATACGGATCACTGCACGGCCGGCAATCTCGATAAATTCGTGATCCCGCTGGTTGAGGAAACAGAGAGGCGGCGCGCAGCGGGTAAACCGAACCTGTTCACCTCTCACATGTTTGATGGGAGCGCCCTTCCCCTGAGGGAGAACCTCGATATCGCGGAAAAGCTGCTCGAACGCTTCCGTAAAAGTGATCTGGTTCTGGAGATCGAAGCGGGTGTAGTGGGCGGCGAGGAAGACGGCGTAAAGGCGAGTGCCGCCGCAAAACTTTACACCACTCCCGAGGACACTCTCGAAGTCGCCCGCCGGTTGAACACGATTTCGGGTGCGCGTTACCTCCTGGCGGCTACCTTCGGCAATGTGCACGGCGTCTATAAGCCCGGCCACGTTCAGTTGAAGCCTTCCATCCTGAAGGAGTGCCAGGACTCGGTCGTGAAGGCTTACGGAGAGGAGGCCCGTTTCTATCTTGTATTTCACGGCGGTTCGGGATCATCGATCGAGGACATTCATGCCGCCGTGAACTACGGCGTGGTCAAGATGAACATCGATACGGACACGCAATACGCCTTTACCCGCGCCATCGCCGATCACCTGTTTCGGAATTACAGCGGCGCCCTGAAAGTGGACGGTGAGGTGGGCGACAAGAAAGTCTATGATCCAAGAGTTTATCTGGGCATGGCCGAGAACGCCATGGCCGAGCGGGTGAAGGAAGCGGTGACGCAACTGCGGAGCCAGGGAACGACGCTGATGAAATGATACAGGAGGAGATTATGGGCGATTTAGAGCTTGATTTTACAATAGAACGGCTGGGTGAGTGCCGCATCCCTTCACCGGTACGGGGTATCCGCTTTATGGGTGACGATGGGCATGTGCTCTATCACTCCCATCTTGAGGCCATGAAACCATGGCTTGAACGTGGGACCCAGCCGCCCGCGATGGAAGCCGCGGGGCCAAGGGAAAAGATTTTCTTCGACCCGTCAAAGATTGCCTGCGGCATCGTGACCTGTGGCGGGATTTGTCCCGGTCTGAACGACGTGATCCGGTCGATTGTCTTTAGTCTGCATTATCATTACGGTGTGCGGAAGGTCTATGGGTTCCGTTTCGGGTACGAGGGGCTCGTGCAACGGTATGGACACACGCCTCTCGAACTGACGCCGGATTCGGTTTCCCGGATCCATGAAATCGGAGGAACGATCCTGGGTTCTTCCCGGGGACCGCAGGAGCCCTCTGAGATGGTATCGACTCTTGCAGACCTGAACGTCGGCATTCTTTTTACCGTCGGGGGAGACGGGACGCAGCGCGGGGCTCAGAAAATTGCCGAAGAAGCAACCCGGCGGGGTCTTAAGATCAGCATCGTCGGTATTCCGAAAACGATAGACAATGATATTTCCTATATCCAGGCCACCTTCGGATTCGAAACAGCGGTTACCGAGGCGCGTCGGGCCACCTACGCGGCCAACACCGAAGCGGAGGCGGCGCGCAACAGCATCGGTCTGGTAAAGCTAATGGGCCGAGACTCCGGGTTCATTGCCGCGTATTCGGTTCTGGTGAACAGTCACGTGAACTTCTGTCTGGTCCCGGAAGTGCCCTTTTCCCTCGATGGCTTTCTAGGCGCCTTGAGACAGCGCCTTGAGCGGAAGTGCCATGCGGTGGTCGTTGTGGCCGAGGGGGCCGGCCAAACCCTTATGGAAGAGACGGCCGAGCGGGATGCCTCGGGAAACATCAAATACGGAGACATCGGCATTTTCCTGCGGGATGCAATCAAGGATTATTTCAAACAGGCCAAGATGGAGATAAACCTTAAGTACATCGACCCCAGCTACATGATCCGAAGCATGCCCGCCAATCCGCACGACTCGGCTTTCTGCCTTCTTTTGGGGCAAAGCGCCGTGCATGCCGGGATGAGTGGAAGAACGAACATGGTGGTCAGCTTCTGGAACCACCAGTTCACCCATGTGCCCATAACGCTCGCTGTATCGCAACGCAAGAAGATAGATCCTCAAAGCATGCTGTGGAACAGCGTCCTGGCGGTGACCGGGCAACCGGATATGGTCTGAAAATAGGAGCTTCAACAACAGGAAGAGAGGTGCGGGCCGTGTTGAACAGTTTTTACATCACGAGTCTTGAACCGCAGAGCGGCAAGACTATCGCGGCGCTTGCCTTCATGGAGCATTTGTCCGGACGTGTCGAGAGACTGAGTCTCTTTCGACCGGTCGTGTCGAATGACAAATCGGACATGCTGATCGATCTTATGATGGATCTTTATTCTCTCCGCTTTTCTCATGAAGAAATGTACGGCGTTACCATGGTGGAGGCGCAGCCTCTTCTTGCCGCCGGGAAGTACGATGAGCTTTACGGCCGCATCCTCGAAAAATACAAGTCACTGGAGAGCCGGTCGGATTTCGTCCTCTGTGTAGGGACGGATTATAGCGGTGTGGCGAAGGTCCTGGAATTCGATTTCAATGCGGAGGTCGCGAGAAATCTGGGGATACCATTGGTGCCGGTCGTGAACGGACGCGGGAAGAATCAAGAAGCGCTTGTTAATGCAGTGATGGTCCTTACCGAGTCGCTTGAGGCCAAGAAACTCGACCTTGCCGCGGTTATCGTCAACCGGATCGAGCAGGGTCGGCGGGACGAAATTATTGCTTCGATGAAGAATTCTATTCCGGACACCCCGCCGGTTTATTTACTGCCGGAAGATCCCCTTCTGGAAAGACCAACGGTAAGAGAAATTTCCACAGCCCTTGATGCAGAGTTGATCAACGGGGATGTCGATCGGCTGGAGGGAGATGCGACAAGCTTCAAGATTGGCGCCATGGAGTTGCCGGATTTTCTCGATCATCTGGAGGAAGGCAGCCTCGTGATCACGCCGGGAGACCGCTCGGACATCATCATCGGTACCCTTGCTGCTGACCGTTCGGCAAACTATCCGCGCATCGCAGGCCTCGTGCTTACCGGAAACCTCCACCCGCCGCCGCAGGTGCAGAGGCTGATGGAGGGACTGCGTGCCTCCCCGGTACCCGTGCTTGCCACGGGGATGGACACCTTTACAGCGGCACTTTGCGTCAGCAACGTGCGGCCGTCGTTTACGGTGCAGAACAAACGGAAGATCGCCGCCGTTCTCGGTATCGTCGAATCTTACATGGATCTTAAGGGATTGCTGGAGCGGGAAGCCGTTAAGAGTTCCGGAAGGATCACACCGCTCATGTTCCAGTACGAACTTGTTCGGAGAGCTAAGCAGAAGCGCAAGCATATTGTACTGCCTGAAGGAACTGAGGATCGGATCCTTCGGGCGGCGGAGATCGTGCTGCTCCGTGATGTCTGTGACATCACCCTGCTCGGGAATCAGGAAGAGGTGAAGCAGAAGGCCACGGCCCTTGGGCTCTCTCTTAAGGGCGCCCGGATAGTTGATCCCCAGAGTTCGGAACTGTTGCCGGTTTATGCAGATGCCTATTATGAAGTGCGTAAGCAGAAAGGTGTTTCCCGGGAGATGGCGTGCGACACGATGGTCGATGTCAGCTATTTCGGCACCATGATGGTCCATCTCGGCCACGCCGACGGGATGGTCTCGGGGGCGGTACACACCACCGCTCATACCATTCGGCCGTCTCTTGAATTCGTGAGGACGAAGCCGGGAATTTCGATCGTTTCGAGCATCTTCTTCATGTGTCTCGCCGACAGGGCTCTGGTCTATGGCGACTGTGCCATCGTTCCCGAACCGACGGCAGATCAGCTCGC
>MVQR01000258.1 GCA_002067815.1 Syntrophus sp. PtaB.Bin001
TGACTGGACAGGTTTTTCAGAATGATTATGAAGATCGGAAAAGCCGCCAGACTGATAATTACGCAAATGAATTTAAAGAGAAAGTGAGAGATCGCGCTACGCCTCCCACTGATACTAGCGACAGATCCCGCCATCAGGGCCGTAACGGTCGTCCCAATATTAGAGCCGATAACGATCGGCAGGGCGTTTTCAATATTCATTACACCCTGTTGGGCTAGTATTACAAGCATACTGATGGGTATTGCCGAAGAATGGACAATACCCGTAAAAACCGCGCCTATTAGTATCCCGATCAGCGGACTTTTTGCTTCCTGGAATAAACGGACAAAGATTGGATGATGCTGAAGAGGCGCCGTAGCTGTCGTAACCAAACTTAATCCGAAGAAAATCAAGCCGAAGTGGAAAATTGCTTCGCCGATGGATTTCAAGGAATTTTTCCCGACAACCCAGATTATTCCTCCTATAATAACGAAGACAGGAGACAGCGCGGTCAATTTCCAGACCACCAGCTGTACCGTAAATGTGGTCCCAATATCAGCACCCAGGATCAATCCAAGAGATGAATAGAAACTGATCAATCCGGCGCTGACCATTCCTATTGTCAGCAGCGTTGTCGCGGAACTGCTCTGAAAAAGTATTGTCGTGATCACGCCGGTAAGCAAGCCGTAAATCGGCCTTTTCACCGCATACCGAATGTAGCCCCTTATCCTGGCTGTAAACAATCCCTGCATGGATTCGCTTAACTTCATCATTCCGAAGAGAAATAAAACCAGTCCAACGCTTATTGTCAGAATAGCAGCCAGCATTACCTATCCGATCTAAAAAAAAAGACCCATCCGATGGTTGATTTCCTCAAAAAAACCATCTTTGGGGTCTTTTCAAAATATTCTTGAACCTGAAACAAAATAAACACTTAGCTAGTCAACCTTTTTGAAGACTTTTCCTTTAGCACCGCAGACGGGGCAATTCTCAGGAGGTTCTTTCCCAACTGTATAACCGCACAGAGGGCATACATAATACGAATAAGACTCTGCTGCTCCGCCCAGTCCTGCCATGGCCTCTTCATACAATTTATGATGAAATTCCTCCACCGCATTTGCATATAAGAACGAACGTTCAGCCTCTTTGTTGCCTTCTTCTTTGGCCTGATCGATCATTGCTGGGTACATTTCCTTAAATTCATGAAGTTCACCGGCTATGGCCTCTTCCAGATTTTCACGGGTACTGCGAATTCCCTTCAGGGCTCGCAGATGATTGTGGGCGTGAATAGTCTCCGCTTCAGCCGCCGCCCGGAAAAGCCTGGCAACCTGGGCATAACCCTCTTGATCCGCCTTAGCTGCAAAAGCCAGATACTTTCGATTTGCCTGGGACTCACCTGCAAATGCCTTGCTCAAATTATCTTCCGTTTTCGTCATTACCAGTTCCTCCTTGTTATTTTTTTCAGAAATTTTGTCCCGATTCTTATGGCCAACCTTGATAAAATCCGGAGAAAAGATGGAAACACTATGATCATCGATAACAGATTACCAGAAATAACCTTTTTTCCCCATGCTATATATCACCAACCAGGTCTTCCACGCAATGCACGATCTTTCGCATAAAAAGCATTGGTATGCACCCACACGGAACTAAAGGGCGCAAAGATTAAAATCTGTAAAATCATCCTTGTCATGCAGGTTTTTTTTTGATAGCAAAGCGCATATTCGTCTACAACACCTCCATACAAGGTATAGGGTAAGATTTTACATCATGAAGAAAGATCAAACTATTTCCCGGGCAGAAGAAGTTCTCCGGATCGAAGCGGAAAGCATACTGCAACTGATTGGAAGAATTGACGGAAATTTTTCCCGGGCAGTGGATATAATATTCCGATCTCCGGGGCGGGTTATTGTGACCGGCATTGGGAAATCCGGGTTGATCGGGAAAAAAATAGTTGCCACAATGACGAGTACAGGCACACAGGCCCTTTTTCTTCACCCCGTTGAAGGTCTTCATGGAGATCTTGGAATCGTCACCAAGGATGATGTGCTGCTGGCTATATCCAACAGCGGTGAAACCGATGAAGTAAATCGTCTCATCAGCAGTGTTCAGAAAATCGGCACACCACTTATTTCTTTTACAGGAAATCCGACATCGACAATGGCACGTGCCAGTGATGCCGTTATCGATGTGGGTGTGGAAAGGGAAGCATGCCCTTTCGGACTTGCCCCTACATCGAGTTCCACTGCAACGTTGGCCATGGGTGATGCTTTGGCCATTGCCCTGATCGATAAGCACAAGTTCAGCGAAAAAGACTTTTACAAATTTCATCCCGGTGGCAGTCTGGGACAGCGCTTGAGAGAAAAAGTCCGGGATGTCATGATCAGCGGTCAGGCCATTCCCCGGGTATTTACCGGAACAGCAGCTCTTGATGCCATAGCGGTTCTTGATGAAAAAAATAAAGGCTTTATCATGATCACCGATCAAGAAAATCGTCTTCAAGGTATTCTGACTGACGGCGATGTGCGTAGAATCGTAAGAAAGGGCATCTCAATTCAGGAAAAGGCAATCGACGAAATCATGACCCGCTCTCCTAAGACGATTGAAGACAACCGGTCACTAGCCAGTACAATCGAATTTATGCAGAAGGAAGAAATCACCGCCCTCGCCGTCGTAAACGGCGGAAATCAACTGCTGGGTTATATTCATCTGCACGATATCCTCGGACGAGGTGGAACAGTCATGATCTCAATACCGGCATAAATTAAATATCCTTCAACAACGGCGGTTAATCCGTATTGGGCCAATCTGTAAGGAAAACTCTTGATGTTTACCAATCTTTCAAAAAAAAACATTTGCTCACTGATGTTTATGATTGCTCTTTCTGTTCTTTTTTTCCTGCCGACTCCTGCATTCTCCTTGGGAAATATTCAAATCAACAAAGGAACTGTATTGACATTAACGGATATCGACGACGCCGCTAAAGGCGGTCCGGAGTCCTCTTTCCTCAACCGTAAATATAGCGGATCATCGGACAGCAATCCGGAACGAAAGACTTTGCGGGCCATGGCCAAGTCTTCACCTGGTTCAAAAGCATCCTATTGGGCTAAAATGGGATCCCGCTTCTCCGTTCTGAAGGGAAATGGCGGTGAAACCTTTGGACGAATTAGGATTACCGTTTATGGGCTCTCTTGTACCGGCTCCGTAAATACACCAAGAGCCTCGGCCGGAAAAGCCCTTTTAAAATTTAGTGTTTCCAACATGCAAAAAAATACCAGATCGGAGTTGAGCCTTTTGACAGCCACGGGTAATGGCTCATCACCAAAAATGATTCAGAAAGAAAACTTTTCCGGATCGTTAGATGTACAGGTTTCAGCAGGCGATGCAATTACGGTGGAGTTGGAGTTGATTGTTACGGCAGGATCCGGATTTCAGAATATTCCGGCCGAAGTCGACTTTTATTCTGGAAAAAACAAGGTATCCTTTGAGGGAATGCGTGTAGAAGTTGTTGAAGCCGATCCCCCGCTTCTTATTGCCGCACCGGCTCCCGAACAGGTATTTTTATACGACAATTCGCGATGCTTGGACAATAAAACAGATAGCAGCCTTGTACTCAAAAAAGGTGAGAACGTTGACGATCTGGCCAAGCGAGCCAAGTCGCAGGGTTCTTCTGAGACCTGGAATGACCGCATTGCCTGCATAAAAATTGGATCTAATGTAAATCGCGTAATTGTCTATCAAAATGTCAAATTCAAAGGAAAAAGCCGTGTATTTAGCAGAACGGCCTCAAACCCCAACGGGGTATGGAGCCTTCGCGGAAACGGTTGGGATAAAAGCATAAGTTCGATTTCCGTCGAATAGTATCGAGTTACATTCGAACATCTTTATTGAACATCATTCGCAGGACAGGATTTTAAGCAGGACTTTTCTTGTTCGCGGTCCGTCAAACTCACAGAAGAAAACAGCCTGCCAGGTCCCCAAAACTAGGTT
>MVQR01000259.1 GCA_002067815.1 Syntrophus sp. PtaB.Bin001
TAGGTGATGTCCGTAAAGTCAAAATCGGGCACGGCCATCCAGAGTTCGGGATCGAATATTTCTGAAATCATGGTTTTCTCTCTTTCTTTGTTTTAGTGTTTTATTGCAGGCAAACGTTTTGAAGGTTACGAAACGTTTGCAGGTCTTCCGCGGGAGACAGAAAGACCTCCAGCAGTAAAGAACTTCCGGTCTGCAGGGCTTCTTTGTAAGCCCGGCGCAATTCTTTCGGTGATCCGGCCTTTAAATAGGGCAGGCTGAACTGAGCCGCCAACAGCTCAAAGGTCATCCGGTGCGGTGTGGTCATGTAAGGCTCGATGATTTCGGGAAAATCGTTGATGGGAAGCCGCTCGAAAATCCGCCCCCCCCCGTTGTTGACAACGATCAGGATTACCGGCGTGTCGCTTTGGGCAAGCATCAGAAGGGAATTCAGATCATGAAGGAAGGAAATGTCGCCGATGACGGCGGTCACCCGCCGCCGGGAGCCCTCGGCAAACCCGACGCTCGTGGCGATGTTTCCCTCAATGCCGCTGACACCACGGTTGGAAATCACGGAAATTGTCTTGGGAAAGGCCGACTGGACTACATCGAAGGCCCGGATGACAAGAGAGTTTCCAAGAAACAGGCCTTCCCCCTCGGGAACCCCGGCCAGGATATCCGACGCAATCCGGGGAAAGCTCATGATTTCTTCGGGAATCTGCTGTTGCAGGGTCGAGTGCAGAGCCGCCAGCGATTTGAAAAGCCGTGAACGGGAATCTCTGTCCAGCGACGTTGACCCTTGAATATCCAGACCCTCAATGAAAGAAGAGACGGAGGCCAGAATACGGGAATTCACCCGATGAGCCGGATCGCGCCGTCCGGCTCTGGGGCTGATCTGAATCACCTTTGCTGCGCATTGCGGAAGAAACGTTACGTAGTAATGCTTGGAGACGAGGCCGGAACCGAACTGCAGGATGGTTTCCGGGGCATAGTCCTTAATCAGTTGCAAGGCCTTGGGGTGATCGAGGCTGAATATCTGCCGGTCCGCCGGTATTCTTCCTTTCATCGACGAGGCGATATCGCAGAAAACCGGCCAGCCGAGCTTCTCCACCAAACCTTTCAGTTTCGGAGCGTCCTGTGGTCCGTCGAGGCGGCCGATCACTATCAGCCCCCTTGTGGTCCTTTCGATTCGGGTTGTAATTTCATCGAGACCGCGGCAAATATTGATCGGCGTTGAATACGTCGTATAAGGCCCGTCCTGAGCGTATAGACACCCAGCCGACGCCAGCAGGCAGTCCGGAAGCGGTCGGTCGTCATGGATTCCCGGGACAAGGGGATCACGAAAAGCGCAGTTGATGTGAACCGGGCCATTTGGATAAGCGATTACCGAATCGATCCCGGCCAGCAGCGCCTCCAGAGGATAATCGACGGAGGGAGCCGGCAGATAGAGCGAATCCCGGCAGTAGCGGCCGTAGATATCCTGTTGGACGATGGTCTGATTGGCATCGCTGCCCACGAGTTCCGGCGGCCTGTCGGCACTCAGGATCACCAGGGGAATCTCGTCCCGGGACGCTTCGATTACCGCCGGGTAATAATTAGCCGGCGCCGTGCCGGAGGTGCATACCAGGACGCCGGGACGGCCTGTCGCCTTGGCATGGCCCAAGGCCCGGTATCCTGCGGCTCGCTCATCAATACAGATTTTTTTGTCGGCGCGGTCTTCGTGGACCAGGGCGGAGATCAGCGGCGCATTACGATTGCCGGGAGAGATAAAAAAAGTCTGCAGACCGTTTTTCAGCAGTTCGGCGACGATCAACGAAGACCACAGCAGGTTCAGGTTGTCGGACAGAGGCTTTGTGGGCATCAGACCTCTCCCAGTATGGCGGCGAAATTATCCATTTTCTTTTCCGTTTCGTTCCATTCGGCATGGGCATTCGACAGCTGAACGATACCGGCTCCGGCGAAAATATGCAACGTTTTACCGTTGACCAGCGCCGACCGGATGCCGACGGCAAAATCGGCGTTCTTTCGATTCATCCAACCGATAGGCGCCGCGTACCATCCCCGCCGGAAAGGTTCATGTTGCCTTAGGTGCATACGGATCTCCTCCTGGGGGAGCCCGCCCACCGCTGGTGTTGGGTGAAAAACTCCTGCAACTGACAGGGGCGTTTGATTAGGCAGCAGCCGGCCTGTAAACCTGGTGATGATGTGCTGGACGTTTTGCAGCTTGAGGATTTCTTCTCTGGATTCTATCCGTACATCCGTGCAGAGCCGATTCATCCCGGCTTCGATAAATCCGGCGACAAACCGGTGCTCTTCCAGTTCTTTCGGGGTATTCAGCAACTCCGCTTCCAGACGCTGGTCGTCAAAAGGTGTTTTCCCCCGGGGGCGCGTTCCGGCGATGGCCTCGGCCATGATGTGCCCGTCGTGCATGCGGAAAAGCCTTTCCGGCGAGCGCCCCAGAAAGGCAATGTCGTCCTCGATCTGGTAATAGAAAGTAAAGGAATTTTCCTCAATCTTGGCCAGGGCGGCGATGATCTGCGCGGGGTTCCATCCTTCCATGGCGGTTATGACCTTTTTGCGGGCCAGGACGATCTTCTTTAAATTTCCTTCCCTGATCTCCCGCAGTGCCTTTTTGATCATCCTGTTCCATGAATGCTTTTCCGGAATGAGCTGTCTGTCGGTAATCGTCGGCAGGACGGCTTTGGGCGGGACACGAGGTGAGGAGTCCAGCGATTGCAGAGCATCGGCAATTTCCCGGAGGGCCTGCCTGCGAGGCAATCCTTTTTTATTTATAAAATTTACGCTGATCCGTGAGCGGTCATGAGTTCTTGCTATTTCGACAAAGGGCAGGGTAAACCGGAAACGGCCGAAAGGTTCCCATTCCGGGGAGGCTTCCTCGTCGTCGAAAGCGAATCCTCCAAAGACAGGGATCTGTTCGTCGCTGTCCCACAGGCGGCAAAACCCGTTAAGGACTTCGTCGGCCCGCTCCGCTTCGATGACGAGGGCGTTTCCCAATCCCCCGAGGATGAACATATCGTCCTTGGCGCTGTAATAGAATTTTTCCGGCGTCCGGGAAGAGAGAAGAGCGTCGAGAACCGATTCGCTTAAAACCGTTTCTTTCTCGATACGTATAAGATAGCCGGCCTCTTTTCTTTCGGAACTACGGGCCAGTCGATCTATCTCTTCCCGAAACAGGGGATAAAACAGGGAATCAGACTTCATAGGACTGATAGTGACGGGTTTCCTCTTTTTAATGAAACGGATTTTACCGAAGGAGACGTATTACAAGAACGGCTTGATGTCAATTAAAGATCAATCGGAAGTGAAATTGACCAAAGATCACTCACCATCCCTCCCTCGATCCTGTTGTGGTCAGGATCATTGCGATGAGCGACACATTCCATCTTGACACCGCGGGTTTCATATTTTAAATTGGCTCATAAATTCAACATCCCGCCAAGACAAAACTTGCTGCTATATCTATTTACTGCTCATTTCGCGTTCGCTTGCATCAGGGATATTTAGGACGAAATTATGCAAAATTCCAAGGGAAAATACTTCGATTTCGACAAGGAATGCCGAAAAGCAGGACTCAAGGTCACACTCCAACGCCAGGAAATCTTTGAAGAACTTCGTTTATCGACTGATCATCCGTCTGCGGAAGCGCTGCACGAGCGCCTACGCATAAAATTGCCCAACCTCGCCTTGGACACCGTCTACAGGACGCTCACCACCTTTGCAAACAAAGGATTAATCAACAGGGTCGAAACAGCGGAAAGCCTGGGCCGATATGAGGCGATCCATAGCCGGCACCACCATCTCATCTGCCGCCGATGTGGAGAAATAAAGGATTTTACGTGGTCTCTTCTCGACGAAGCCTCTCTTCCCGATAACGTGGGGAACTGGGGTAGGATCGATTCAAAAAACATCGTCATCTACGGTCTCTGCGATAAATGCCTCAATAATTCTTAAGAAAACTTC